>SIAG01000023.1 GCA_009691925.1 Planctomycetaceae bacterium | reverse complement strand
CATGCCGCGGGGGCCGAGGGGGGATTGCGGCTCGACTCGCTCGCCGCGCTGCTGGCCGGGGGAGATTCGGGGCCGGCGGCAGTTCCCGGCCAACCCGACGGAAGCCTGCTGCTGAAGGCGGTCCATTACGGCGACCCGGCCCTCCAGATGCCCCCCGCCGGCCGGCTCGCGCCAGCGCAGATCGAGTTGCTTGAGGAGTGGGTGCGGCGTGGGCTCCCCTGGCCGGGTGCGGAGGGAGAGCCTGTCGCCGCCGTCCGCCGGGCCGGGTTCAAGATCAGCGCTGATGATCGGTCACGCTGGGCCTACGCGCCGGTCGTCAGGCCCGCCGTGCCGATCGCCGGAGAGGGAGCCGATCAGGGAATCGGAGCCATCGACGCCATCTTGAGGGCCCGGATGGCGACGGTGGGCATGAGCCCCAATCCCCCCGCGACGCCGCGCGAGCAGGTGCGAAGGGTGTGGTTCGACACCGTCGGTCTGCCGCCCCCACTGGAGGTTGTGGAGGCGTTCGAACGCGATCCCTCTGACGCCGCCTGGCAAGTGCTCATTGAGAAGCTCCTGGCGATGCCCGCCTACGGCGAGCGACAGGCGCGGCACTGGCTCGATGTCGTCCGCTATGCCCAGACCAACGGCTACGAACGCGACGACGAGAAGCCCTATGCGTGGCGCTACCGCGACTGGGTGATCGGTGCGATCAACGACGACATGCCTTTCGACCGCTTCGTCCGCGAGCAGATCGCCGGCGATCTCCTCGAGCCGCGCACCGACTCCGCTGTCATTGCCTCGGGCTTTTGGCATCTGGGGACTTGGGATGACGAGCCGGACGACATCCGCCTCGCCCGCTACGACGAGCTCGACGACGCCCTCTCCACGATCGGTCAGGCGTTCCTCGGCACGACGCTCGGCTGTGCCCGCTGCCACGACCACAAGTTCGATCCGTTCTCGCAGGCCGATTACTACAGCCTCATCGGCATGATCCGGGGCGTGCGGCGCTACGAGCGGGCGCTGCTCCCCCCGAAGCCGGACGCGGCGATGTTCCTGCCGATCGCCGCCGGGGAGGAGTGGGCGCTGTCGGCCCGCGAGGCCGATGCCCCGACGGAGCCCTGCCACATTTTGATTCGCGGCAACCCCGCCACGCCCGGCGGCGTCGTCGCTCCCGGCCTCCCGGAGCTGTTCCGCAGCGAAGGAGTGATTCCCTCGGGCCTCGAAGGGCGGCGGGCGCTGGCCGAATGGATCGCAAGCCCCGCCAATCCGCTCACGGCCCGCGTCGCCGCCAACCGCGTCTGGCAGCACAGCTTCGGTCGCGCTCTCCTCGCCACGCCCAACGACTTCGGTGCCGCCGGCCTCGCCGCCACCCATCCGGAATTGCTTGATTGGCTCGCGGCAGAGCTTGTCGACTCGGGCTGGAGCCTGAAAAATCTCCACCGCACGATCCTCCGGTCGCGGGCCTACCGGATGTCGTCGCGGGCCGATCGGCCGGAGTGCCTCGCGGCGGATGAGCCGAACACACTCCTCTGGCGGCAGAACCGGCGCCGGCTCGAGGCGGAGGTCATCCGCGATGCCTTCCTGGCCGCGTCGGAATCGATCAATCCGGCGGCTGGAGGGCGTGGCTTCTTCATGCAGGTCGGCCCCGATTCGCTCGCCGGCCAGTCGCGCCCCGGTCTCGGCTGGGAGATCTCGCTTCCGCGCCAGCAGGAGCGCCGCACCATCTACGGCTTCGTCAAACGGACGCTCCTCGTGCCGGAGCTGGAAGCCCTTGATTACACCAATACCACCAGCCCCGTCGGCGAGCGCGTGATCACCACCGTCGCCCCCCAGGCCCTCCTCATGATCAACGGCGACTTCGCCCGCAGCCGCGCCCGGGCCCTCGCCGAGCGGGTCACGGCGGAGACCGGCCCGGGCGCGCGTGAGGGGGAAGACGGGTCGTTCGTCCGTCGCCTCTTCGAGCGGGCGCTGTCGCGCCGGCCGACCTCGGAGGAGGCTGGGGTCGCCATCGGCTATCTCGACCGGCAGACATCGACTTGGGCCTCCCGTGCCGACGCGATCGTGCTGCGGCCCCTCGTACCCTGCGCCCTCCAGGAGGGCTACCGGAGGATTCTCCGGCCGGAGCAGATCCTCGAGGTCGGCCCGGCGGAGGGATGGAGCGTGGGCGGGGGCGTGTGGGGGGGGAGTTACGAGGGGATCGTCAACGCCGACCCTGCCGCGGGTCCGTTTACGCTGTTTGGTGGCGAGCCGTCGACCGTGCCGCCAGCCGGATTCGCCCCGGGGATGGCATTTCGCGATGGCGTCATCGAGGCCGAGGTGTTTGTGCGCGACGCGGCTGACGTCGTCGCGCTGGTGTTCGCCGGCGTCCCCTCCGGCGAGCCCTCGGCACAGCGCTCCACCGGCTACGAACTGGTCCTTGTGCCCGAGGATGGCGTCGTCGAACTGCGGCGGGTCAATCCCGATGGCGTGAAGGTCCTCGCGTCGGTGAAGCATCCGCTCCAGCCCGATGCCTGGAGCCGGCTGCGGCTCGAGCGCCGCGGGGGGAAGCTGGCGGCGTGGCTGGCCGATGGAGCGTCGCCGCTGCCGACGGTGCCGTTGCTTGAGGCTGTCGATCCAGAGCCGCTCGATCGTCCGGGGCGGGCCGGCTTGAGAACGCTCGGGGCCGGTACGATCGCCCGCCGGTTCTTCGTCCATCCCGCCGGTGGCGAACCGTTCCGTGTCGATCCAGCCGTGCCTCCGAGCCTCGACGAGGCCCGGGCTCGCGCCCGCCGCGATCTCGCCCTTCTCGTTTTGAACCTCAACGAGTTTGTCACCGTCGACTGAAGCGGAGTCCCTCGCCGATGGCTGATCGCATGCTCCCATTCTCCCGCACCGGGCTCCGCCGCCGGTTCCTCCTCGAGGCCGGTGCCGGCTTCTCAGGCCTCGCCCTCACGGGACTCCTCGAGAAGGAGGGTTTTTTCGCGTCGGCCGCCGGCCCTGCCGACAGTCGGCCGCTCGCGCCGAAGCCGGCCCACCGCAAGGGGGCCAAAGCCTGCATTTTTCTCTACATGTATGGCGGTCCGTCGCAGATGGACCTGTTCGACTACAAGCCCGAGCTTCAGAAGCGCGACGGGCAGGAGATCGAACTCGAGATCCGCCGCCGGTCGCTCCAGAAGCAGACGCTCCTCGGCTCAAAGCGGACCTTCCGCCAACATGGCCAGTCGGGCCTGTGGATCTCCGACGCGCTGCCCAAGCTTGCCGCGCATGCCGATGAGATGGCCGTCGTGAAGAGCCTGTGGGCCGATTCCTTCGCCCACGGCTCGGCGAATCTGCAGATGAATACGGGGAGGATTCTCCAGGGCCATCCGGCGCTGGGGAGCTGGCTCTCCTATGGCCTGGGGAGCGAGAACGACAATCTTCCCGGCTTCGTCGTCATGCTCGATCCGCGCGGCGGGCCGATCCCCGGCGCCGCCAACTGGGCGGCCGGGTACATGCCCTCGGCCTACCAGGGAACGGTGTTTCGCTCGGCCGGCGAGGCGATCCCGGCCCTCGATCCGCCCGCCGGGGTGACGCGGGGGATGCAGCGCGACGGCGTCGACACCCTCGCCGCGCTCAACCGGATCCACGCCGACGCCCGCACCGCCACCGGCGATCTCGAAGCCCGGGTGGCCGCCTACGAACTCGGCTTCCAGCTCCAGGCGAGCGGCCCGGAGCTCCTCGATCTCTCCGACGAGAGCCCGGCGACGCTCGCCGCCTACGGGCTGTTCGAGAAGAAGGGAGCTCATCCGCTCTCGCTCGGCCCCGCCCCGTTCGGGCGCCAGTGCCTCGTCGCTCGCCGGCTCGTCGAGCGCGGTGTCCGCTTCGTGCAGATCTATTCCGGTGGCGGGCACCAGCAGCAGAATTGGGACGCCCACAACGGCGTTGAGGAGAATCTCGCCATCCACGCTCCGGAGATTGACCAACCGATCGCGGCGCTGCTTGCCGACCTCAAGGCCCGCGGGCTGCTCGACGACACGCTCGTCGTCTGGGGGGGGGAGTTCGGCCGCCAGCCGGTGGGGCAGGGGGCCAACGGTGGCCGCGACCACAACCCGAAGGGCTTTTCCTACTTTCTGGCCGGCGGCGGCGTGAAGGGGGGAACGAGCTACGGCGAGACCGACGACCTCGGCCATGAAGCTGTCGTCGATCGCCATCACGTCCGCGATCTCCACGCCACGATCCTCCATCTGATGGGGCTCGAACCCGAGCGGCTCACGTACTTCTACGGCGGGCTCGACCAGAAACTCACCGGCGTCCAACCAGCCCGACCGATTCAGGGAATCCTTGCATGACTCCGCTGCCATCCGCGCCTCCGCTTTTATCCCCGCATCCGCTTCCGCACCGCCGTCTCCGCGTCGGCTGCGGCGAGTGGGGCTTCCGCGCGCTGCCGATGGCCGATCACTTCCGGATTGCCGCGGAGTTCGGATTCCGTGAGCTCGAGTTTGGAATCGGCGGCGGCCAGCCGGGCCGCCTGCCCGAAGCCCTCTCCGCGGCCGACATCGCCGCGTTTAAGGAGCTCGCCACATCCAGCGGCATCGCGACTCCCGGCTGCTGCATCGAGAATGACTTCTCAGCCGGCGGTCCCGAAGCGGTGGCTGCGGCGGTCGTGAAAGCAATCCGCCAGTCGCGGGCAGCGGCCGAGTGTGGCGCCAGGCAGGTCCGCTATTTCGCCGGTTTCACCCCGTGGGCTGCCATGGACGAGGCCCGCTATGCCCGGATGGTCGACGCTCTGATCGCGTGCGATCGGGAGCTCGACCGCCTCGGGCTTGCGATGGCGATCGAGACCCACGGCGCGATCAGCCACGGCCCCGACGGCTCCGCCATCCACGCCCACACCGTCACCACCCACCCCGCCGGGCTCCGCCGGCTGCTCGCCGATCTTCCGGCCAGGATCGGCTTCAACTTCGACCCCGGCAATCTCCGCGCGGCCGATCCGGCCGACCGTTCCTGTGGAGTTGATCTCCTCCGCGGCCGGATCACCTACTGCCATCTGAAGGACTGGGCCCGGGAAGGCGAGGGCTGGCGGGCTGCCGCCGTGGGCGACGTCGCCGACGGCATCGACTGGGCTGATCTCCTTCCTCGTACCGGCTACGATGGCACGTTTCTGGTGGAATACGAACCGCTCCACGACACCCGCGACGGCATCCGCCGCAGTCTGGCGGCGCTCGAAGCGGCGGGGTTTGAGTTGGAGTATTGATCGGATCACCATCCATGGATGGTGTCGTGGGAAGCTCTGCGATGCGATCTGCCTGGCCTTTGCTGCTCCTGTCGTTGCTGGTCGCCGGAGTGCTGCTGACGATTGATCCGCCGGGCGGGGCACTGGCTGATCCCCCCGGCAGCGAGCCGCTCGCCTTCGAACGGCTCGAACTGGAATCGCTCCATGGCGAGCGCGTGCCCTTTGCCGATCTCCTCGGGGCCGATGGCCGGGCGGTCTGCTTTGCCTTCCTCCATCCGGCCTGTCCGCTCGCCCAGGACTACGCGCCGGTGCTCGGGCAACTCGCGGAGGAGTTCGCTGACGAAGGGAAGCAATCCGAGCCGGCAGCTGCCTTGCCGCGACGGCAGCCACCTTCCCCGCGCCCTCATTTCGATTCCCGCCCGGTTCCAACTCGTCGCGATTGAGGCGCAGGTGCCGTCGCGGGATCCGGGGGTGTGACGAGTCGTCGGTGCGGAAAATTGTGCAAAGTGTCTTGCGCGATGCGCGTGGTCCGTTGCGCTTTCTGCGTGTGGTGCGTGCCTATGAGTTAAGAACCGGGGGGAGAAAAGTGATCTGGCGGCCGTGGCTTGCAAAAACTCCGTGAGACTTACGACAGGGCCTTGACAGAAAGGGAGGATGGTGTAGGAAGGAATGGGGAAGGCGCTATCCGCTTTCCGTCAAATGCAGAGCTGCTCACCGAAAGGATCGATGCTATGCCGCGCTTTTTTTTGAAAGCTTTTTCCCTTTGGCTGGCTGCCTTGGCCTGCCTGCTGGCGGCTCCCGCCGGTGCGGTTTCGATCGACATGGTGACGGTTGGCAATGCCGGCAATGGCACCGACACGAGCGGCCGCCCAAACACTTTTGGTTTCGGCTCGGTGGCCTACGACTACCAGATCGGCAAGTACAACGTAACGATTGGCCAGTACACGGAGTTTCTGAATGCGGTGGCTAAGACCGATTTCCACACGAGCAGCGGACCACTTTACGCCCCGGAAATGGGGACCGACCTCAACATCGCGGGCATTTCGCGTACCGGTAGCTCTGGCAGCTACACTTACAGCCTGCTCGGGAGTCCCAACCGCCCGATCACGTACGTGACCTGGTGGAGTGCGGCAAAATTTTCAAACTGGATGGCCAACGGCCAGCCGACGGGAGCCCAGACGAGCCAGACGACGGAGAACGGGGCCTACAACGTGGAAGGGTTGTGGGCCTATGCGGTGGCCAAGAACGCAACGAACCCGAATACGGGTGCTGCTCCGACGTTCTTCATTCCGAACGAGAACGAGTGGTACAAGGCAGCGTATTACTCGCCGTCGCTCAACGACGGGGCTGGCGGCTACTACGCCTACGCCACGCAGAGCAACACGGCCCCGGGCAACGTCGTCGGGAGTTCGCCGAATCAGGCGAACTACTTCAACGGTGTATATTCCGTGACACAGTCGTTCTACCATGAATGGCAAAACTATGTGAGCTACGGTGGCGCGTACTCGAACAGCGGGAGCTTCTACGGCACGTTTGACCAGAGCGGGAACGTGTATCAGTGGAACGATCTGGATGGAGCTTACGGCCCTGATCGTGGGCTGCGTGGCGGCGGTTGGGCCAACGATGCGTTCAGTATTTCGTCCTCCTCCAACGGCTCGCGCTCGACGGAGCTCGGCAACGCCAGCATCGGTTTTCGTCTCGCAAGTCCGACGGTCTTCTTCGGCGTCCCCGAGATCGACCCGAACGGTCTGAGTGCCGTGTTGGGCTTGCTCGCCGGCGGACTGGGATTACTGGAACGACGACGGTACGGCCGCTGACGGTTCCCTTTGGGCTTATGCCCTCCGCTTCTGATCACGCCCCAGATCCTGCTCGGAGCGACGATCCTGCCGATCAAGGAGGGGCTGCTCAAAGTCATCGCCATGCTCTTTTCGCCGCTCTATTGGGCCTATCGTGGCTGCCGCAGCGAGGGGCCGGCGTGCCGGAGTTTTGGCAAAATCTCGGCGACTACGACAAGGCGCTCTGGATCCCGTATGCGGCCCTCCTCGCGCAGATTCTCGTGGCGACGCTCGTCGCGATCCTCGTGCTCCGGTGGCAGGAGCGGTCTGCCCTGGGGCGCAATCGCCCCGTGCGATGACGGGCCCGGCCGCGACGAGCAACGCTCAGCAGCGACGGGGCACGGGCGATCCCGAAGCCACGTTCGAGCCGTGATTGGGAGGCCGGACTGGCCGCAGACCTGAGGGTGGCTCGTCGGCGGGGCCGGCAAAAGTTTCGTCGTTTCTCGGAGGACCTCGTCACTCCTCAAGCGTTCGCCGATCCCCGCCTCGCCCGTGCGCTGGCAATCACGCATCGCGAGTGATGCTCAGGCGGCTGGGCGGGGCTATTTCTTACCCTTCTTTCCCTTCGCGGTCTTCTTCGCGTCGCCCTTCGCGGGCTTCGCCTTGGGCTCGCCGTCTCCCTCGTCGTCCCCATCCTCCGCATCGTCCCCTTCGACCGTGGCGATCTTTCCGCGCTTCTTCTTGCCTGCTTCCTTCGTCGGCGGCTTCCGCCCGGCGGAGATGTCGTCATCTACCAAATCGGCGGCGGCCTGGGTGAGGCCGACCTCGCCCCGCGCGACGATGATGCAGTGCTTGCCGAGATCGAGCTCCTCCTCCTCTTCCCCGATCGGTCGTCCTCGGTCGTCGTAGCGGATGTCGGCCTGTGCGGTCTTCTTCTTGGCCAGCGCCAGGAGATCCTCGTAGAGCTTCTTGGCGTCGGTGCCGTTGATCGTCGAGACAGCCTGGGCCACCTCGCCGAGGTAGCGAAGGAAGATGGTGCGGCGCTGTCCTTCCTGGGCGACGCGGAGGCGGCGCCGCAAGTACATGCCGAGGTTGCGCCCCACGGCCTGAAGGGCGAGGCGGATCTCCTTTTGGATCTCCGGGTAGGAGGCGATCGCCTCCTTCGATTCACTCGTGAACGGTACCCACACGCTCGCCATATGAACCATCACCGT
Organism: Planctomycetaceae bacterium; assembly: GCA_009691925.1. Classification (GTDB taxonomy): domain Bacteria; phylum Planctomycetota; class Planctomycetia; order Pirellulales; family UBA1268; genus QWOP01. The sequence goes on along the minus strand of SIAG01000023.1, from coordinate 10,508 downwards.
CACCGGCCCCGAGGGGAGGCTGCCACGCGACTGAGAGAGGCCGTAGGAGCGCCAGTTCGTGGAGAGGATCGTCTGGGTGACGGCGCAGGCGGAGTGCTGGAACTGGAGTGGCACGCGGTTGGCAAACCGCAGCACCGTCATGTTCGAGCCCTCGTCCACGTTGACATGCTGCATCGCGGAGTGGAGCGTTGCCAGGGCGTCCTTTTTGAGCTTCGAGGGGGACTGGCGGCTGGCGAGCTTCGCCTCGTCGAGGATCTTGTCGGCCGCATCACCGCTCATTCCCGAGAACGTCGACGTCAGGAATTGCCGCAGGCTGCGGGCGTCGCTCTCGCCGGCGATCTCCGTGAGCGCCTCGAGCGACACTTTCTGCGCGCCGGGCCCGCCGCCGTAGGCCAGTGATGCCTCGATCACGAACGGGTTGCCCCGGTAGACGCCCGGCGGCCGGGTGGCGGCGGTGAAAAACTCTCCTGGCACGACCTGCCGCAGTCCCGCGAGCAAGCGCGGCTCACCGATCGGCACGACGCAGTCGGTGGCCGGCGGCGGGATCTTCGTCTCCTGGATCGCCTTGTAGAGGGCATCGGCCTCGCCGCGGCCGAGCTTCGCGCAGCTGGCCCGCGACGAAAGCTTCGCCGTGTCGCAGAGCTTTCGGGCGATCCCGGGGGAGACGCGCGAGAAGGAGCTGGTGAGGAACTGGGCCAGCGTCAGCTTGGCGTGTTCCTGGAGCATCGTCACGAGGCGACCGAGCTCGATGCCATAGGGATGCGGCTTGATCTCCTTCGGCTCCGGTGGCAGTTCGTGCGTCGATCGCTCGAGGATCCGCTCCGGGCCGTCGGGCCCCTGGAAATGGATGCGGCAATGGGGATTGGCGATCGCCGTCTGCTCGAGATACTCCTCGACGCTGCCGCGGCCACGCTGGAACTTCGCCTCCATCTCGATCGTCACGCGCGTGCCATGATCGATCGCCTGGCCGAGATCGTTGGCCGCCACCCACTCGATGCCATGCTTGGCCATCAGTTCGCCGCCCGCCTTGCCGGGAGGAAGATCGATTCCTTCCCCCTTGCCGTTGAGGATCTGCGGCTCGTTGGTCTTCGTGTCGATCCGCAGTTCGTAGTAGTGGGCCGGCTCCTTGAGGGAGGTCTTCGAGATGATCTTCACCGGCTTGCCGGTCGTAAGCACGCCGTACATCCCGGCGGCCGAGATTCCGATCCCCTGCTGGCCGCGGCTCATCCGCAGGCGGTGGAACTTCGAGCCGTAGAGGAGCTTGCCGAAGATCAACGGGATCTGCTTGCGCACGATCCCCGGGCCGTTGTCCTGCACCCCCATGCGGAAGCGCGAGGTGGAGTCGCTCACTGCCTCAATGTGGATCCAGATCTCAGGGAGGATTCCCGCTTCCTCGCAGGCATCGAGGGAGTTGTCGACCGCTTCCTTGACGCTCGTGAGCAGCGCCTTGCGGGGCGAATCGAACCCGAGCAGATGGCGGTTCTTCGCGAAGAACTCGCTCACCGAGATGTCGCGCTGTCCGGCGGCAAGGGTCTGGGCCGTGGCGCGGCGCTTCGTCGGTGCGGGGGGGGGGGCGCTGGCCGGCGTCGACGGCTCTGCCCCGGGCTGGTCTGTCCCGGTCGCCGTGGCTGGGACGGTGGCCTTCTTCACCGCCGCGACGGCACTCGACGCGGCGGAACGGGGGGGGGGCTGCTTGGCCATGCTGCTCGGGGAAAACGTGGGAAAGCGTGGGGAAAACGGGGTTCTTGGCCCGGTCTCAAACCGGGAACAGCGGTCTCGGCGGTTGGGAAGTTGGGCAGAGTATAGCGGCTTTGCGGGCGGCAGTTCTCCGGCCACGGCGACCCTCCGGGGACCGGGGACCTTACCTGCTGGGAAGAGGCGTCACAGGTGTTGTGCCGAGACTGATGCGTCGATTCGTCACCAGCCGAAACCCCCTGTGGGCCGGTAAAGACCGGTGCACCAATCGACGTCCCGGAGGTGATGCGATGACTCTCTCTGCTTCATGGCGGCGCCTGCTGCCGGCCCTGCTCGCGGTGGCGGTTGGTGTCTGCGGATCGTCCGCACTTCACGCGGCTCCCATCAATCACGGCATCGACGCCCCCACGCCGGACGTCTTCTACAACTTCTGGGTGCCGCCGGTTCCGGCCGGTGCCTCGCCGGGTTTCGGCGCCCAACTCTACGTCGCCCCGCGGCCGGTGCCAGCGCGTGTCGGCCACACCTGGTACACGTACCCGCCGTTTCTGCCGCACGAGTTTCTCTACAAGCACCACCGCAAGTACGTCCGTCCCGCTGGCGCCACCGGCCTCCGCAACGAGGTCCGTGCCGTCTGGTGGTGAGCCCTGCCGTCGCGGCTGACCCCACCTTTCACGTCCCCTTTCGACTTCTCCCTGCAGGATCTGTCCATGAAACCGTCTCTTTCCCCCCGAGCGAATGCCCTGGCCCGTACTGTGATCCTCGTCGGCCTCGTCGCGATCCTCCTCGCCGGACTCTCGTCGGTGGCCCGCGCTGGCGACAAGACAACCGAGAAGCGCTACTTCCTCCGTGCCAAGGGGAAGAGCTGGCACAGCGTCTGGTATGACCCGTCGATCGGGCGTCCAATGGCGCTGGTCGTGCCGCCGACGGCGGAGTTCACCTCCGAGTACGCCTGGGGCGTGCCGAGCTCCCGGGTGATGCCGCTCTATCACCAGTACCAGCGTCCGTACCCGGGGCCTGGGGCCGTTCCCGGACAGGGTGCCGGCATGCTCCCCACGCCTTACTGGCCCAGCGACACCGTTCAGTTCGGTGTTCACAGTGTCCGCGGTCCGTGGTGATCGGGCGCGAATGGAGGCGGGCGCGGAGGACGATCCGCCGGCCGATCGAGCGGCTCTTTCAGCCGCGGTCGGCGAGGCGTTCGATTGCCGTCCGCGCCCAGGGGCTGTCGGGGGCGAGCGCCACGAACGTGCGGAGGTGTCTCGTGGCGTCGAGCCTCCTTCCAACGCTGTCGAGAATGCCGGCGAGATGCCAGTGGGCGTCGGCGTAGTCGGGCTGCTGCCGCAGGACTCCGTCGAGGGCCGCCTCGGCGAGCTCGTGGTCGCCCAGTTCGGCCAAAACACATCCCAGCCCCGTGCGGGCCTCGAGGTGGTCGGGGTCGATTTCGATCGCGCCGTAGTACCGTTCCCGTGAGGCGGTCAGGTCACCGAAGCGGTACAGCAACTCCGCCAGCATGAACGACACCCCGGCGCTCGGCCCACCGGCCTGGAGGAGCGCCCGGAGGGCTTCGGTGGCGGGCTCGAGGTCCCCGGCGGCCTCGAGATCGGCCGCCATCGCAAGAAGTTCGGACTCAGCCGGGGCGGCTTCGCCGTCGAAGAAGACGTCTGACGCGGCGACTTCAACCGGCGCCGACCACGGAATCACGGCGACCGGGGGGCCTTCTACCGCCGTTAGGTCGGGGGTGTAGAAGCCGAGTTGCCGTTGCCCGCCGGCGCTGAGCAGAGTGCTGCCGCTGCGCAGGCTCAGCCGCCGGCCGTCGACGACGATCCGCTCCAGATCGCGGGCCGCCCCGGCCGCCCCCTGGGGATGAAGGGCCGTGAGTCGGCGGTCGAGCTCGCGAAGGCCGAAGCCTGTCCGCAGCAGGCTTGCCAGGCGGCGGCCCACGACGAGCCCGCTGAAATCGAACCAGTCGATCCCGGCATGATGGTGGGTCGGCTGCAGCAGACCCCCGCGGACCCAGTGACGAATCGCGGTCACTGGGACGTCGAGCACCCCCGCCATCATCGCCACGGTGTGATGGCCGCGGACGCCCGCCAGCGCGGCGCTGTCGCCGTCGATGATCGCGTCGAATTGGCGCTGAGTTGGGGTCACGGGTGAAGGTCTGTCATTCCCTGCGGTCTGTGGGTGGGCCGATCCATGGCCTGCCCAAACCAGAACGACCGGGGGAAACAACGAGGGCTTCCCGCGGTCGGTGGCCGCCACCTCCTGTGGCGAAAGTCGGTGTCCCTGCCCTCGCTACCGGCCGGCGAAGGGACGGCTGCTCGTCCGGTCGGCGGTGGGGAAGTCGTTTGGTAGTTTCTGGGTCACCTTGCCGGTGGCCGCCCATTCCGCGCCGCGCTGGAAAACGGTGATGAACCCGACGCACTCCTGCGACTCGTCGGCATGGCCCATCGGCGTGTGAAAGACGCGCCCCTTGCCGTGGTCGACGACGATCAGCATCGGTTCGTGGCGATGGGTGACATCCGAGCGGGAGGTGGCGAGGATTCGCATGTTCCGGGCCGGGCCGCGGAGCTTGTCGTAGAGCTCGTCTTTGACATGGAGCCAGACCGGCGGCATCCCCGCCGTGATCGGATGGCCTAGATCGCGCACGATCACCGGAAAGGACCACTGCGCGCCATGGTTTCCACCGGGGCCGGGGGACTCGTCACGGACGGTTCGCCCCTCGTCGTCGAGGTAGACGTAGGGGCCACTGCGCTCGTTGCGGTTTCCCCAGCCACCGAGTCCGATCATCTCGTTGTAGGCCGGCCAGGAGGGGAACGAGTTGTCGGCGGCGTGGACCGCCACGAAGCCCCCTCCGTCCGCCACGTACGCCTCGAAGGCCTCTCTGGTCTCCTCCGGCCAATCGGCGGCACCGTGGCCGAAGTTGCTCACGACCACGGCATACCGGCCGAAATCCGGCCGGAAGGAGGGATCTGGTCCCTGCGGTGCGTGGGTCACGACATCAACGGTGAACAGGCCCGTCTCCTCGAGGGCCGCCTTCATCATCTTCGTCGTCGTCGGCCAGTTGCCGTGGTTGTTTTGACCATCGACGATCAGGGCCCGCATCGGCTCGGCGGCGTCAGCCCCCGGCGCGGCGAGCAACGCTACCACGGCCCACGCGACCATCCACAAACAACGCATCACTTGGACCCCTCCGGTTTCCACTTCGCTCCATTGCCACCTGCCATCGCCACCTGTCATCGCCACCTGTCATCGCCACCTGTCATCGCCACCTGTCATCGCCACCTGTCATCGCCACCTGTCATCGCCACCTGTCATCGCCAGACCGACTTCAGGCCCGACCGGCCGCCACCGCGGCCCGCAGGTTTGCATCGATCGCCGCCAGGAAGGCCTGGGTATCGAGATGCGGCTGGCTCGGCCCGACGAGGATGGCGAGATCCTTCGTCATCTTCCCCGACTCGACTGTCTCGACGCAGACCCTCTCGAGCGTATCGGCGAAATGGGTCAGCGCCGGCGTGCCGTCGAGTTTGCCACGGTGGGCCAGCCCGCGGGTCCAGGCGAAGATCGAGGCGATCGGGTTGGTGGAGGTCGGCTTCCCCTGCTGGTGCTGGCGGTAGTGCCGGGTGACCGTGCCGTGGGCCGCCTCGGCCTCGACCGTCTTCCCATCCGGCGTCATCAGCACGCTGGTCATCAGCCCCAGCGAGCCGAAACCCTGGGCGACGATGTCGCTCTGGACATCACCGTCGTAGTTCTTGCAGGCCCACACATAGCCCCCCTCCCACTTGAGGGCCGAGGCGACCATGTCGTCGATGAGGCGGTGCTCGTAGGTCAGCCGCTGGGCCATAAAGTCGGCCTTGAACTCGGCGTCGAAGACCTCTTGGAAAATATCCTTGAAGCGGCCGTCGTAGGCCTTCAGGATCGTGTTCTTCGTCGAGAGATAGACCGGGAAGTTTCGCGCCAGACCATAGCGGAAGCTCGCCCGGGCGAAGTCGCGGATCGAGTCGTCGAGGTTGTACATCGCCATCGCGACGCCGGCCGAAGGGAACTCGTAGACCTGCATCTCCATCGGTTTCGAGCCGTCGGCCGGCGCGAAGGTGAGCGTGAGCTTCCCGGCAGCGGGGATCTTCACGTCGGTGGCCCGGTACTGATCGCCGAAGGCATGGCGACCGACGACGATCGGCTTCGTCCAGCCGGGGACGAGCCGCGGGATGTTGCCGATGATGATCGGCTCTCGGAAGATCACGCCGCCGAGGATGTTGCGGATCGTGCCATTAGGGCTCTTCCACATCTTCGACAGTGCGAATTCCTTCACCCGTGCCTCATCCGGCGTGATCGTAGCGCACTTCACGCCGACGCCATGCTCGAGGATCGCGTCCGCGGCGTCGATCGTCACCTGATCGCCCGTTGCCTCGCGGTGCTCGATCGAGAGGTCGAAGTACTTCAGCTCGAGATCGAGATACGGGAGGATGAGCTGGTCCTTGATGAACTGCCAGATGATGCGAGTCATCTCGTCACCATCGAGCTCGACAACCGGACCGACGACCTTGATCTTGCCGGGCTTGCTCACGCGCTTCTCCAGGAAACCGGTGGGATGAGAGGGCTTGCCGCTCCTCCACGACCTCCGCCCCTCATCACCCCGCCAGTGCGACGGAGCGGGCCGAAGATCTCCAGACGTTGGGTGAAACTACCCCGTTGGCCCCAGCGTGACAACTCATGACACGCTCATGTCGGTCAGCGCGACGCGCAATGGCACCGACAGAAAACGAAATCGGCCCCGGACGCGGGCTGGTGGCTGCGTCCGGGGCCGAGTGTCTCAAGCGATGAAAGCCAACCTGCTTTGGAGTCAGGTCGAGCGGTCGCCGAAGGGGGAGACGTAGCGCGAGGGGCGACTGCTCGTTCCCGCTGCCGGGAGATCGCGGCTGTCGGTTGCGGGAGGAGCCGGGGAGACCGACGGGCCGCTCGCCGCGGCGGGCTGGTCCTTCGGCGTGCCGAAATCGAGCCTCGGGGACTCGGCAGTCACGCCCTTGGCAGCCTCCGTCGGCGCGGTTGTGGCCGGAGCCTTCGCTGCCGGGAGGGGGATGACCTCGATCTTCACCAACGGCAAGGCGGACGAATCACCGACGATCACGGGCTTTTCAGCGACGGTCGGGGTGCCAGGCGAAGCTGGCGAGCCCACGGCGGGATCGGCATGCTTCAGCAGCGAGGGCCCCCATCCCTCGGCGGCCGGTTTGGCGGTTTCGGCCGGAGTGACATCACGGTAGGTCTTGAGGGGGACCGCCTCGGCCGGCGTCAGGGCCGGGGCGGTGGTCGCCGCGGGAGCCGGGGCGGCCGGCTTCGCCGACGGCAGCGGGGCGATGGCCGTGGCCGGGACGACGCTGCTGTTGCTTGCCGTGCTCCGCGCGGCGGCTGCGGAGACGGCCGCCGCCGGGGCGGCCAGGATCGGATGGCCACACGGGTCGAGCGGTACCCGGAGGACGACGGTCCGCGGCGAGCGAACGGTGTAGATGTAGGGGGTCCGCTTCTCGACCACCCGTGGCACCTGGGTCGTGCGTTCCTCGGTGACGAACTTGCAGACCTGCACGGTCACCGGCTCGACTTTCTCCTCTGTGACGAGCTTGTAGACCTGGACCGGCACTTGGCGGACCTGCTCCTCGGCCACATACTTGCAGACCTGGACCGGGACCTTGTTGTCGACCCGCTCGACGACCTTCCGCACGGTCTGGACCGGCACCTGACGGACCTGCTCTTCGGCCACCATCTTCGTAACCTGGACGGGCACCTGCTGGACGACCTGCTCGTCGACATAGCGGACCGTCTGGACGGGCACCTGCTGAACGACCTGCTCGTCGACATACTTCATCGTCTGCACCGGCACCTGCTGGACGACCTGCTCGTCGACATAGCGGACGGTCTGGACGGGCACCTGCTGGACGACCTGCTCATCGACGTACCGCATCGTCTGTACCGGCACCTTCCGGGTGACAACGCGGTTGACGACGGTCGTCTCGGGGACCTGCATCGCCACGACGTTGGGCTGGTAGACGCGGTTGACCTGATTCATGGCGACGCCCGGCGTCATCGTCCAGGCGTAGCCCCCCGGCTGCCAGTTTGCCAGACCGGTGTACGGGTTGACCGCCCAAACCCCCTGCACCCAGCCGAGCTGGGTGCTGCCCGGCGCGACCATCGGCGTCACCTGGTCGACATAGCCGCCGCGGTCGGCGTAGGTTGTCTTGTACGTGGTGACCGGTTCGGCGACGGTGTAGGCTTCTTCGCGCTCCGCCGTCTCGTAGACCGGCTTGCGGACAACGCTCACCTGCTGCTGCATGACCGTCTCGGCGACGGGCTTGCGGACAACGCTCACCTGCTGCTGCATGACCGTCTCGGTGACGGGCTTGCGGACCACGCTCACCTGCTGCTGCATGGCGGTCTCGTAGACCGGCTTACGGACCATGCTCACCTGCTGCTGCATGACGGTCTCGGCGACCGGTTTCATGACGGTGAACCGCTCCTCGCGCGTCGAGGTCTCGACGACGTCGCGCACCTGGTCGTAGCTGCGGTCCTCGACCACGGTTTCCCAGACCGGCTTCATGACGGTGAATCGCTCCTCGCGCGTCTGCGTCTCCCACACGGGGCGCTGGACAGTGGAGCGGCGCTGGGTCGTCTGCGTCTCCCACACCGGCTTGGAGACGGTGTAGGTCTTCGTGTCGTAGACCGTCTCGTAGGTGACGCGGACGGCCTCCAATTGCCGTTCGTCGTACACCGTCTGGAAGTCGAGCCGGTAGGTCTGGGTAGCGGCCGGCGCGGCGGCCGTGACTGTCTCTCCGCAGCAGCCGGCGTCGGCGACCGGCTGGAGAAGCGGGAGCGGCATGAGCTGGGCGAGGGCGACGAGCATGGCGCCGAGGGTGTCACGACGACGGTGCCGGCCAGACCGGACGGCCGGACCGAACAACGTGGACTCCGCGACTCTGGACGGGTTGTGCATGGTGACGACCATCGGATCTCCTCCTGGGAAAGCACTCCCGAGACTAATTCCGTGAACGCGGCCTTCAAGCCATTTGTTCACTTTTTTTCCGGGGATTTCTCGAAAAAAACACCCCTCGAGCCGGCGCCAACGGTGTAATCGTTTCAGCTTACGGCGGCCGGCAAGGGGCGGGGCCGGCGGCGCGGGGGGAGGCAAGGTCTGGGGGGCATGGGGGCTGGTCACTCCATCGTCCGGTCGAGGAGACGCCGGCTGTGGGAGTCGAGGGCGGCGATGGCGGCGATCCGGTAACGGACCCCCGACATGTCGACGACAAGCGCGCTGCCGTCCGGGAGGCGTTCGACGTCGTCGGGGGTCGCCACCTGGAAGCGCCGCGGGCCACGGTCGGTGAGCACCGTCCATTCCGCCGGGTCGTTGTCGCTGATCGCTTCGATCCGGTCGATCACCGGGAGGAATTCCCGGCAGGACAGTTCCCGCAACAGCTCTCCCCGGAGGGGTTCTGGCAGGTTGCCGATCGTGTCGATCCAGGCCAGCTCTCTGCCGTCCGGGGCGACGACTGCCACCGGTCCGAGCGGGGCGGTGATCGGGAAGGCACGCAGAAGGTCGATGTCGATATGGAGATTGCCGGAGGCATCGACGACGTCGAGCCGGCCGTGGGGACGGGGGATGAACTGCCAGGTGGCGGGTTCGGCAAGGCGGGAAGGGTGGGCCATCGGTGTCCTCTGGAGGCGGGCCTGGTCAGGACGCCTCGGTCGTGTCCTCGGAGGCTCTTGTCTGGGCGTGGTAGAGGCGGGCATAGGCCCCGTCCCGCGCGAGCAGGTCGTCGTGCGTCCCGATCTCGACAATCCGCCCGGCATCGAGGACGACCAGTCGGTTGGCGCGGCGGAGCGTCGACAGGCGGTGGGCGATGGCGATCGTGGTCCGGCCGGTGACGAGCCGATCGATCGCCGACTGGATCACCACTTCCGTCTCCGCATCGACCGCCGAGGTTGCCTCGTCGAGGATCAGGATCGCCGGATCGACCAGGAGGGCCCGGGCGATCGAGATTCGTTGGCGTTCACCGCCGGAGAGTGAACCACCACGCTCGTCGACGCGCGAGTCGTAGGCGTTGGGAAGGCCGAGGATGAAGCCGTGAGCTCCGGCAGCGCGGGCAGCGCCGACGACCCGCTCCGGGCCGGCATCGGGGCAGCCATAGGCGATGTTCTCGGCGACGCTCCCGAAGAACAGGAGCGGCTCCTGGAGGACGCAACCGAGATTCCGCCGGTAATCCGTCACGGCCAGCCGCCGCAGGTCGGTGCCGTCGACGGAGACGGTGCCGCTGGAGGGATCGAAGAACCGGCAGACGAGATTGGCGAGCGTCGACTTCCCTGAACCGCTCGCTCCCACCAGGCCGATCATCTCCCCCGGTTCGATCACCAGATCGATGCCATGGAGGATCTCGCGCGTGCCGTAGCGGAAGTGGACACCGGCAAACTCGATCCGTCCGCGCACCCGTCCGGGGCGGATCGGGTGCGGATCCTCGGCGACGGTCGGACGGCAGTCGAGGATCTCAAACAGCCGCTGCGCGCTGGACGAGGCCCGCTGGGCGGCGGGCACCATCCTGACCATCGATTCGACGCGGCTGTAGAACCGGGCGATGTAGGCCAGGAACGCGGTCAGGCCACCGACCGTCTCCGCTCCCTGGAACACCATCCAGGCACCGGCCGCCCACACCACCAGCAGCCCGATCTCGCTGAACAGACTGACCAGCGGCCCGAAGAATGCCCACACCGTGTTGACGCGGTCGTTGGCCTCAAGGACGTGGTCGTTGGCGCGGCGGAAGCGGTCGGTCTCCCGCGTC
>SIAG01000022.1 GCA_009691925.1 Planctomycetaceae bacterium | reverse complement strand
CATCGACGGCGACAACCGGCTCCTGTGGCGCGCCCACCGGCGCCGGCTCACCGGTGAACAGCTCCGCGACACGCTCGTCGGCCTCGGCGACGGCCTCGACTTCGCCATGGGGGGCCCGGCGGTCGTCCATTTCCTCGACAAGGGGAAGGCGACCTTCATGCCCGATGGTGGGGCTCCGGCGTTTCTCGACTACGAACACTTCCCTGTCGATGCTCCCGCCCACCGCCGCCGCGCGATCTACCGCTTCGTCTTCCGCACCGTCCCCGATCCCTTCATGGATGCCCTCGACGTCCCCGACGGCGGGCAGCTCGTGCCGGTGCGCAACGAATCGACGACGGCCGTGCAGGCCCTCGCTCTCCAGAATGATCGCTTTGTCCTCCATCAAGCCGGGCGGATCGAGGCCCGAATCGGGGTGCAGGGAGATGGTGCTCCGCGCATCGATGCGCTCTTCCGCCACATTCTCCTCCGCGCCCCATCGGCCGAGGAGCGGGCGCTGCTGGCGGGGCACGCCGAGCGCCACGGCCTCGCCGCCGCCGCTCACCTGCTTCTCAATACGAACGAGTTCCTCTACCTCGACTGATCCCGACGCTGTTCGCCCCTATTGTCGCCTCCCCACGCATGACGCCCACTCCCCGACACGCTCGACGCGAGGTTTTGAAAACGCTTTCCAGCGGGCTCGGGGGGATTGCCTGCGCGCTGCTCGCGGCCGAGGAGGCGGGGGCGGCTGCTGCCCCGTTTCTCCATGGCGGGAAGCCACGGGTGAAGCGCGTCGTCGAGCTGTTCATGACCGGCGGGGCGAGCCAATGTGATCTCTTCGATTACAAGCCGCAGCTTGAGGCCCTCCACGGCCAGCCGTTCGATCCGGGCGCCGGGAAGCGCGTCGAGGCGAGCATCAGCACGCCCGGTGCCGTCATGAAGAGCCCGTTTGCCTGGGCCCGCCATGGGGAGTGTGGAAGGTGGGTCAGCTCGGCGCTCCCCTTTCTCTCCAGGCACGTCGACCAGATGGCATTCCTGATGGCGATGGAGTCGCCGTCGAATGTCCATGGCCCGGCGAGCTACCTGCAGACGAGCGGGTTTGTGCTCCCCGGGTTTCCGGCTGCCGGCGCCTGGATCTCGCACGCCCTCGGCAGCCTCGCCGACAACATCCCCGCCTATGTCACGCTCCCCGACGTCCGTGGGCTTCCCTACAACGGCCGCAGCGCCTTTACCGCCGGCTTTCTTCCCGCCAACCACCAAGGCACGGTGATCCAGGCCTCGGCCCCACAGCCGATCTCCCATCTCCGCCCCCCCTCCGACCGCACCGACATCACGGCGGCGAGCCGCGAGGAGGGGCTCGAGGTGCTTCGCCGGCTCAATGCCCTCCATGGCGAGGCTCGCCCTGGCGACGATCGGCTCGCGGCGAGGATGGCCAGCTACGAGCTCGCCGCCCGGCTCCAGCTTTCGGCGCCGGAGCTGCTCGATCTCTCGAGCGAGACGGCCGAAACGGAAAAACTCTACGGCCTCGATCAACCGGAGACCGCCGACTTCGGCCGCCGCTGCCTCCTTGCCCGCCGGCTCCTCGAACGTGGGGCCCGGTTCGTGCAGGTGTGGAGTGGGCCGGGGGGCGGCTCGCTCAACTGGGACAACCACACCGACATTCCCCGCGAGCTCGGCGCAGCGGCCAAGGGGATGGACCAACCAGCCGCCGCGCTCCTGGCCGACCTCGGTCGCCTAGGCCTCCTCGACGACACGCTCCTGGTCTGGACGACCGAGTTCGGACGAATGCCCTTCAGCCAGGGGAGCGTGGGGCGCGACCACAACGGTGGCACGTTTGTCTCGTGGCTGGCCGGCGCCGGGATCAGGCCAGGCGTCGCCTACGGCGAAAGTGACCAGTGGTCGTGGAAGGCCGAGCGCGACGTCACCACCGGCTACGACCTCCACGCCACGATCCTGTGGCTCCTCGGCATCGACCACGAGCGGCTCACGGCGCGCCATTCGGGGGTCGATCGCCGGCTGACCGACGTTCACGGCCGCGTGATCCGCGAGATCCTCGCCTGACAGCGGGCGCCGCGGACGGCTCGCGGTCAGGATCGGCGGCTGTTTTCGTCTTGCGTCGGCGCGGCCCGTGGGGTCAATTCACGTCGCAACGCCTTCCCCCTCGCCCCACCAGTCGTCTGCCAGGGCCGTCGATGCCTGCTTCACTCCTGCTGCTCGCGGCAGCTGCCCCTGCGGGCGACTGGCCGGCCCTGCTCACGGCGCTGGTGGTCTGCGCCACGCTCGTTGCGCTCCTCATCGGCCAGCGCGGCCCCGACATGGCGATGATCGGGGGCGTGGTCGTGCTCCTCGCCGCCGGGATCCTCACCCCCGAGGAGGCCCTCAAGGGAATGGCCAACGAGGGGATGATCACGGTGGCGGCACTGTTTGTCGTGGCCGCCGCGGTGGAGCGGACCGGAGCACTGGCCACGGTCGTCGATCGGGTGCTCGGCCGGCCGGCGACGCTCGCCTCGGCGCAGCTCCGCACGATGGTCGGCCCCGCCTTCGTGTCGGCCTTCATGAACAACACCCCGGTCGTCGCACTGATGGTGCCGGCGATCCGCGACTGGGCAAAGAAGCACCGCTTCAGCGTCTCGAAGCTCCTGATGCCGATGAATGCGGCGGTCGTCCTCGGGGGCTTGTGCACCCTCATCGGCACGAGCACGAACATCGTCGTCAGCGGGCTGGTGAAGGGGAAGACCGGCGCGCCGCTGGGGATGTTCCAGATCACCCCCCTCGGCGTGCCGCTCCTCCTGGCAGGGATGGTGTACCTCGTGTTCGCCAGTCGCACGCTGCTGAGAGACCGGCGGCCGGCGATGAGTGTCGGCGATGACCCGCGCGAATACACCCTCGAGATGGTCGTAGAGGAGGGGAGCCCGCTTGCCGGGCGGACGATCGAGGAGGCGGGGCTACGCGGCCTCGAAGGGCTGTTTCTCATGGAGATCGACCGCGGCGGCCATTTCCTCGCGCCGGTGGCCCCCACCGAGCGCCTCGAGGATGGCGACCGGCTGGTGTTCGTGGGGGTCGTCGAGTCGGTGGTGGAATTGCAAAAGCTCCGGGGTCTGCGGCCGGCGACCGATCAGCTCTTCACGCTCGACGGCCCCCGGTCGGAGCGGACGCTCATCGAGGCGGTCGTCTCCAATAGTTGCCCGCTGGTGGGCCGGTCGATCCGCGATGCCCGCTTTCGCTCGAGCTACGACGCCGTTGTCATCGCCGTGGGGCGGAATGGCGAACGGTTGCGGATGAAGACCGGCGACATCGTCCTCCAGCCGGGCGACACGCTCCTGCTGGAGGCCGCGCCAGGCTTTGTCTCCCGGCAGCGCAGCAATCGCGATTTCTACCTCGTCAGCGAGGTCAGCGACTCCCGCCCCCCGCGGCACGATCGGGCCGCCTTGGCGCTGATCGTGTTGGTGACGATGGTGGCGGCGGCGACGCTGGAACTGGTGCCGATGGTGGCGGCGGCGCTGGTCGCAGCGGCGGTCGTCGTCGCCACGCGCTGCCTGACGTCCGACGAGGCCCGCGACGCGATCGAGTGGGAGTCGCTCCTGCTGATCGCCGCCAGCTTCGGTCTGGCACGGGCGATGGAGAAGACCGGCCTGGCCGAGATGGTGGCCGGGGCGACGATCGACGTGGCAGGCCGCCACCCGTATGCCCTCCTGGCGGCGGTGTACCTCGTGACGATGGTGTTCACGGAGCTGATGAGCAACAACGCCGCGGCCGTCCTCACCTTCCCGATCGCCTGGAAGACCGCCGAGGATCTGGGGGTCAACCCGATGCCGTTCGTGATGGCGGTGACGGTCGCTGCCAGTTGCGGCTTCGCCACGCCGATGGGCTACCAGACCAACTTGATGATCTACGGCCCCGGAGGCTACAAATTCAGCGACTACCTCCGCTTCGGCGGCCCGCTCAACATCCTCGTGATGATCCTCACGGTGATCCTCGCGCCGCTCCTGTGGCCCTTCTAAAGCCCGCCCGCCGTCCACTGGGAGTCGCCCGCGCATGCGCCCTCTTTCCCTTCGCTTCCTCCGCCGGCACGTCGTCGCGGCCACGCTCGTCTTTTCCCTCGTCGCGCCGGCCCGATCGGGCGCCCAAGACCCCGCTGCCGCCACAAAGCCGGCCGCCCCCTCCCTCCCCTTCAATCCGGCCACCTACGTCCCTCAGGTCATCCTCCCACTGCTCCACACGCCCCAGGTGCAGGCGGAGCTCGGGATCGAGGGAGCCAAGCTCGGCCAGCTCGAGCAGCTTTTTGCGACCGTCGACGGCGACTGGTGGCGGGCCCGCAATCTCCCCCCCCTCAAGCAACGCGCCGCCACCGCCAAGGTGGAAAAAACCATGAAGACTTGGCTCACCGAATCTCTGCCGCGCGAGAAGCTCCTGCGCCTCGCCGACCTCGAGCGGCGTGCCCAGGGGGGGCGCGTGCTCCTCCGGGAAGATGTCGCCGAGGTGGTCGGCCTTGAACCCGCCCAATCGGAAAAACTCCTCGCCGCCGCCCGCGCTACCGAATCGGCAGCCGCGGCGCTCGGGAAGGTGTTTCAGTCGGGGGGCGGCCCGGGAGACCTCGAAAAAGCGGCCCTCCTGGCGGCGCGCGAAAGGGAGCTCAAGCTCCCCGGCGATCTCCTCTCGAAGGAGCAGCAGAAGCGTTGGCGGGAGCTCGCCGGCGCCCCGTTCGACACGGTGACGCTCGACCGCATCTATCCGATGGCGCCGGAGCTCGCCCCCTCAGCCACCTGGATCAATTCCAAGCCGCTCACGCTTGCCGATCTCCGCGGCAAGGTCGTGATCCTCCACTTCTACGCCTTCGAGTGTGTCAACTGTCAGCGGAACCTCCCGATCTACGCCGAATGGCAGCGCAAATACGCCGACAAGGGAATGGTGGTGATCGGCATCCAGAGCCCGGAGACCGAGGCCGAGCAGGATGCAGTCAAAGTGATTGCCGCCGCCAAGGAAGCGGGGATCGACTATCCGGTGGTCTTCGACGGCGACTCGGCCACCTGGAAGGCGTGGGGCAACACGATCTGGCCCACGGTCTATGTCATCGACCAGCAGGGCTATCTGCGCGTCTGGTGGCAGGGGGAGTTGAACTGGCAGGGGGCGAAGGGAGATGAGGTGATCAGCAAGGCGGTGGAGAAGCTCCTCGGCGGCACGGCCGACCAGGCTCCGCCGCCCGCCACCCAGCGGCAGCCGGGTCCGGCAACGCCGTGAGCCCAGCGCCAAGCTGTTTCTAGGAAACGACTTGCGCTTCGCGGCCCGGTTGCTCGCCGCCGCTTCCGGCGGTGCTATAATTCGGAGCGGTTTTCGGGAGGGGCGAGCGTCCGCGTTCCGGCGCCGCAAGAATCTGCAAGGGAAACACTATGCCCCCGTTCCACCGTTTGGGTCGCACGACTCTCGCCTGCCTGGGCTTGCTTGCGCTTTCCGCCCCTGCCCGCGGCGATGAGCCGGCCCCCGCTGCCGCCCCGCACCTCTCCTACAACAAAGACGTTCGGCCGCTCCTGGTTGAGCACTGCTTCTCCTGCCACGGGGCCGACAGCGCCTCCCGCAAGGCCGGCCTGCGGCTCGACCAACGCGACGCGGCGATCGAGTTTGGGGCCCTCGTCCCGGGCGACCCCGACTCCACC
Organism: Planctomycetaceae bacterium; assembly: GCA_009691925.1. Lineage (GTDB taxonomy): Bacteria > Planctomycetota > Planctomycetia > Pirellulales > UBA1268 > QWOP01. The sequence continues at coordinate 13,581 of SIAG01000022.1, read as the reverse complement.
ACCTTCCTCGACCGGGTCTACTCCGACGATCCCGACGACGTGATGCCGCCGCCGGCCGCGAAGAAGCCGCTGAGCACAGAGCAGAAGGAGATCCTGACGCGGTGGGTGCAGGAAGGGGCCGAGTACGAGCCCCACTGGTCGTTCATCGCGCCGAAGCGGCAAGAACCGCCGGCAGTGACGCAAGAGGCGTGGGTCCGCAATCCGATCGACCGGTTCGTGCTTCAGCGCCTCGAAGCCGAAGGGCTCGCCCCCGCCCCGGAGGCCGACCGGCGCACACTCGCCCGCCGCGTCGCCCTCGACCTGACAGGGCTGCCGCCGGAGCCGGCCCTCGTCGAGGCGTTTGTCGCCGACCGCTCCCCCGACGCCTACGAGCAACTCGTCGATCGGCTCCTCTCGAGCCTCGATTGGGGCGAGCACCGTGGCCGCCACTGGCTCGATTACGCCCGGTACGGCGACACCAACGGCATCCACATCGACAACTTCCGCGAGCTGTGGGCCTACCGGCAGTGGGTCGCCAATGCGTTCAACCGCAACCTGCCGTTTGACGAGTTCACGATTCTCCAACTCGCCGGCGATCTTGTGAACGCCGAGACGCCGTCGCTGCCGCGCGAGATCCAGCTCGACAACCAGATCGCCAGCGGCTTCAACCGCTGCAACATTACGACGAGCGAAGGGGGGGCGATCGACGAAGAATACCGGGTCATCTACTGCCGCGACCGGACCGAGACGACGTCCGCGGTGTGGATGGGGCTGACGACCGGCTGCGCCGTCTGCCACAACCACAAGTTCGATCCGTTTTCGCAGAAGGAGTTCTACGAGCTGTCGGCGTTCTTCAACAACACGACCCAGCCGGCGATGGATGGCAACGTCCACGACACGCCGCCGATCGTGCCGGTGCCGAAGCCGGATGATCTCCCCCGCTTCACGCAACTCGAGCAGGAGCTCCCCGCCGCCCGTGCCGCCGTCGAGGCGCGGAAGGGCTCGGCCCGGCCGGAGTTCGATGCCTGGATCACCGCCGCGAGTGCCGACACCGTCCGCACGCTCCTTCCCCAAGACACACCCGCAGCGGAGCTCGGTTTCGCCGAAGGGCAGGGGAGCGTCACGAAAGTGAAACTCGCCGGCGCCGACAGCGACCTCCCCCTCACCCCCGAGACGACCTGGCAAGCCGGCCCTCCGGGCATGCAGGGGCTCCTCCTCAATGGCAAGGCGGCGGAACTGCCAGGCCTCGGTGACTTCGAACAGGATCAGGGCTTCAGCCTCTCCTTCTGGGTCCGCCCGCCGGCCAATGACACCGCCTACGCCGTCGTCGCCCGGATGGACGACGCCCAGGCCCACCGCGGCTGGGATGCCTCGATCCAGAGCCGGCGCCTCGGCATGCACATGGTTCACGCCTGGCCCGACGACGCGATGAAAGTCTCGGCGAAAGACCAGCTCCCCGCCGACGCCTGGACGCAGGTAGCGATCACCTATGACGGCTCGGGTCGGCCCGAGGGGATCAAGGTCTTCTACAACGGCAAGCTCCAGGGCTTGAACATCGAGACGAACGCCTTCAAGAAGAACACGATCAAAAATCAGGTGCCGTTCACGCTCGGCAGCCGGTCGCCCGGTTTGCCGGCCCATGCCTGCGGCTTGGCGGGGCTTTCTGTGTGGGGCCGGACGCTCGCCGAAGGCGAGATCGAAGGGCTCGTCCGTGGCCAGGCGCTCGCCGACATCGTCCGCCTCGATCCGGCCGCCCGCCCCGCCGCGGCCGGCCCGCTCTACGACTGGTGGCTCGCCACCGCCGACGAGCCCTTCAAGGTGGCCACGGTCCGGGCCGCGACCCTCGACGCTGAGCAGGCGGAGATCCGCCGCCGCGGCACGGTGGCCCATGTCATGAACGAGAGGCCGGAGATGGCGAAGGCCTTCGTGCTTTCCCGCGGCGAATACGACAAGCGTTTGGACGAGGTCCAGCCCAACACCCCCGCCGTCCTCCCCGGCTTCCCCGAGGGGGCGCCGCGCAACCGGCTCGGCCTGGCCCGTTGGCTCCTCGTGGCCGATCACCCCCTCACCAGCCGAACGACGGTCAACCGCTTCTGGCAGGAGGTGTTCGGCACCGGCCTCGTCCGCTCAAGCGCTGATTTCGGCGTCTCCGGTGAGCTCCCCAGCCATCCTGAACTGCTTGACTGGCTGGCAGTGGAGTTTCGTGAGACCGGCTGGAACGTGAAGCGGCTCTTCAAGCTCATGGTGACCAGTGCCGCCTACCGGCAGTCGGCCGCCACCACCCCCGACAAGCTCGTCAAGGACAACGCCAACCGGCTCCTCTCGCGCGGGCCGCGCTTCCGGATGGATGCCGAGATGGTGCGCGATTACGCCCTCGCCGCCAGCGGCCTCCTCGTCCGTCAGATCGGCGGCCCGAGCGTCAAGCCCTACCAGCCCGACGGCGTCTGGGAGGCGGTCTCGATGGGGGGCAACACGAACATCTACAAGCGTGACTCCGGGGAGAATCTCTACCGCAAGAGCATGTACTGGTTCTGGAAGCGGACGGCGCCGCCGGCGTCGATGGAGATCTTCAACGCTCCGTCGCGGGAGACCTGCACGATCCGCCGCGAGCGCACCAACACCCCGCTCCAGGCGCTGGTCACGCTCAACGACCCGCAGTTTGTCGAGGCCGCCCGGGCCCTCGCCGACCGGGCCTGGGAGATCGGTGGCCAGACCGACGACGCGCGGATCGATTTCCTCGCCAAGCGTCTTGTGGCCCGCCCGCTTTCGCCTCAGGAAATGCCGATCGTGAAGCAGTCGCTCGCCGACCTCCAGGCCTACTACGGCGGCCACATGGAAGAGGCGAAGCAACTGATCGCGATCGGCGACTCGAAGCCCCGCCACCCCGACCCGGCGCAGCTTGCCGCCTGGACGATGCTCACCAACGAACTGATGAACCTCGACGAAGTCCTTTGTAAATAAACGAACCCGTTGCCGCTCGCGGAATCTTCTCATGGTTCCTGAGAAAGGTTCCTGAGAAGGGTTCCGTTCGATCCTCAATCGCCTCCCGTTGGCCCGTAGGAGTCTCTCCATGAACCCGCTCCCTTCCGACCTCGCGGCGCTCGGACAAAACCTCACGCGCCGCCGGTTTTTCGAGCGCGGCAGCCATCTCCTCGGCGGGGCGGCGCTCGCCTCGCTGATGGGGGAGAGCCTGGCCCGTGGCGATGCCGGCGGATCGGCCATCGTGGGGAATGACGGCGTGGCGCGGGTGCCCGGTGCCCACGGCCCCCACTTCGCCCCGAAGGCGAAGAACGTCATCTACCTGCACATGGTCGGCGGGCCGCCGCAGATGGACATCTACGACTACAAGCCGGTGATGAACGACTGGTTCGACAAGGATCTCCCCGAGAGCATCCGCAACGGCCAGCGGCTCACGACGATGACATCGGGGCAGACCAGGTTCCCGATCGCGCCGTCGAGGTTCAAGTTTGCCCAGCATGGCAAGAGCGGGATGTGGGTCAGTGAACTGCTTCCCCACACGGCGAGCATGGCCGACGAGATGTGCTTCATCCGCAGCATGCACACCGAGGCGATCAACCACGAACCGGCGATCACCTACATGCAGACCGGCAACCAACTCCACGGCCGCCCTTGCCTGGGGTCGTGGGCGAGCTATGGTCTCGGCTCGCTCAATCAAGACCTCCCCACGTTCGTGGTCCTCGTCGCCAAGCCGACCAACACCGAGCAGGTGCAGGCGATCGGCGCCCGGCTCTGGTCGAGTGGTTATCTTCCCGGTGAATACGCCGGCGTGAGCTTCCGCTCCGCGGGCGATCCGATCCTCTACATCAACAATCCCTCGGGAGTTTCCCCCGAGGTGCGCCGCAAGACGCTCGACGGCCTCCAGGCCCTCAACCAGCGGACGCTCGACCAGATCGGCGATCCGGAGACGCGGACCCGCATCGCGCAGTATGAGATGGCCTTCCGGATGCAGTCGAGCGTCCCCGATCTGACGAATCTGGCCACGGAGCCGGAGAGCACGTTTGCCCTCTATGGCGAAGAGGCGAAGAAGCCGGGGTCGTTTGCCAACAGCGTGCTCATGGCCCGGCGGATGGTGGAGCGCGGCGTCCGCTTCGTGCAGATCTATCTCAATAACTGGGATACCCACGCCAACGTCGCCGTCCGGCTGCCGATGCAGTGCAAAGACATCGACCAGGCCTGCCACGGCCTCGTCCAGGATCTCAAAAGCCGCGGCCTCCTCGACTCGACGCTCATCATCTGGGGCGGGGAGTTCGGCCGGACGATCTATTCCCAAGGGGGCGTGTCGCGCGAGAACTACGGCCGCGACCACCATCCGCGCTGCTTCACGATGTGGATGGCCGGCGGCGGGTCCCGTGGCGGCCAAGCCTACGGCGAGACCGACGACTTCTCCTACAACATCGTCAAGGATCCGGTTCACATCCGCGACTTCCATGCGACGGTGCTGCAGCTGCTCGGCTTCGACCACGAACGCTTCACCTACCGCCACCTCGGCCTCGACTTCAAGCTCACCGGCGTCGACCACGCCCGCGTGATCCCCGAACTGATGGCGTGAAGCGACGGGGCGGCCTGGAGAGAGCAGCCGAGGCGGGGCATCGCCGCTGGTGCCGTTCCCCGCGGCCGGCTACAATTAAAGTTTTGTAGCCTTTTCTTGAATAACGTCCTTCGGTATTCAAGCTTCGCACCATGGCTCGCAGGGTCAGCGGCACCTATCGGACGACGACCACGGCCGGGGAGAAGGTCCGCGCCTTCGTGCCGGCGCCCCTCCCGCCCGAGCCAGCGATCCTCCTCGACCCGTCGCGACAGAAGCGGCTCGAAAAGGCCACAGTCGCTCTCGGCCGGCTCGACGGGATCTCGGTCCTGCTTCCCGATCCGCACCTGTTTCTCTATTCCTACGTCCGCCGGGAAGCCGTCCTCTCCTCCCAGATCGAGGGAACTCAATCCTCGCTCTCCGATTTGCTTCTTTTCGAATTGGAGGATGCCCCGGGAGCGCCATTCGACGACGTCGTGGAGGTCTCGAGCTACGTTGCCGCGCTTCAGCACGGCATGGCACGGCTGCGTGGGGGGTTTCCGCTCTCGAGTCGGCTGCTGCGCGAGATTCACGGTCGTCTCATGCAATCGGGGCGGGGAAGCGAGAAGGCTCCAGGGGAATACCGCACGAGCCAGAACTGGATCGGAGGCACACGCCCTGGCAACGCCCACTACGTGCCCCCTCCACCGCACGAGGTGGGCGATTGCATGGCTGCCCTGGAGCGGTTCCTCCACGACGATCAGACACCGGTGCTTGTGAAGGCGGGCTTGGTGCATGTGCAATTCGAATCCATCCATCCCTTTCTCGACGGCAACGGGAGGCTGGGGCGGTTGCTGATCGCCCTGGTGCTCCAGCAGGGCGGTTTGCTTGGTGAGCCGCTTCTCTATCTCTCGCTCCATTTCAAGCAGCACCGTCGTCTCTACTACGATCTCCTCGATCGCGTCCGCTCCGACGGGGACTGGGAGGCGTGGCTCGATTTTTTCCTCGAGGGAGTCGCCAACACCGCCGCGAGCGCCGTGACGACGGCCCATCGGCTGGTCGCGCTGTTTGAGGCCGACCATCAACGCGTCGCGCAGGCCGGCCGAGGCGCGGCCAGTGCGTCGCGGGTCCTTGCGGCGCTGCGTGCCCGCCCGGTGCTTTCGATCACTCATCTCCGCGAAGGCCACGGAATGACGTTTCCCACCGCCTCCAAGGCGATGGATTCCCTGATCGAGTTGGGGATCGCGAAGGAGCTGACCGGCAAGCCCCGCAATCGGGTGTTTTCCTACGCGGCGTATCTGGCGGCACTCCAGGAAGGGGGAGAGCCGCTGTGAGCGGTGACCCCAGGTCGGGCGCGTTCAGCCGTTGCCGAGAGCGGATCACGTCAACCTCGCCGGCGGACTTCTGATCGGTTCGGTGGGAGCCAAGCCCCGCCTCACTGCCGGCCTTCCCTAATCGTCAGACGGATCGCCTCTTTGGCCCGCAGGCTTTCCATTATGAGATGCATCTGCGTCGTGGACGTGTCTCGAGAAAACAGGTCATCGACTGCCATCTTTTCGGCCCGATTGATCGCTTGCTGGACCTGGTCCACAGTAAGCACCACACTTTCGACCGACGTCTTGCAATATCCTGGAATAAGCTTCCTCAGCTGGTGAGTCACCTCTCCACAGTTGCGAAACCCTTCGGGTGGTGGATCCACGAAATGAAGCAGGATCCAGAGATCAAAACAAGGGTTACTAATTGCGAACCGATATCCCTTTTGAACGCATTTCTGCCTGACCTGCCGCAGATTTAATATGTGGTTGTCTTCAGCCCAATGATCCCGGTCGATACACAGCCACAAATCATCGTTATCGTTGAGTTGTTCTCTGTCGCGATAACTGTCGAGCCTATCGGGCACCGCTTGAGGTGACGACATACAATCCTGCGTCGGCAGCACCCTAAATTGGACACGCCTTGCACGGAACTTGGTGAGGTAATGGTGGACAGCATAGGTGTCCTCGGAGGCAATCACGATGAGTGGCGCGTCCCGAACGACTCCGCTGTCGCGATCAAGAACCCGTCGCTTCAGCGGCATCGCTCACCGACTCCTTTCCGGGAATGGCAAGTAGTGCCTCAAGATTATCCATGCGACCGATGATCGGAATTGCCCCGAATCGCCCGTTCAAGTAACCCTTCTCAAGCTGGAGATCGTTACGGATGTTCCTGTAATCGGAGAGCGACACCAACCGGCTCTGCTGGGTCTCGTCCTTTTCCATGAACCAATACTCGTCTCGCCGCAGGAGATCCTGATTAAGTAGATGAGCTTCGTGCGTCGTGACGACAAGTTGCCGCTGGGCTCCGGGCATCGTGTCGGCAAAGAGCCGCAGAAACTCCCAGCACAACAGAGGATGAAGACTCCGATCGATCTCATCGACGACAAATACGCGAGCTTCTTTCGCGCCAGCAGTCAGCAAGGGAGCAAGTGCCAGGAGGCGACGGGTCCCATCCGACTCCTCGCTCATTGGGAGTTTGTAATCGTTTCCTTCAAGCTTGTGGTGCGCCATGAGATAGCGGGCCACGTAGCGGCCTGGGCTCCGGAGATTCCGGGACCAGGCCATGTCGGCATCCGGATCATTTGAGAGATGCTGCGCAACGTCATCGAAGGATTCCTCCATGCCCTTGGGGATCAGTCGTTCCTGCTCCTCGATTTGGAGTCGATCAACGCCCGTCCCGACATTGCCGAGAAGCGCCTCAGCGAAATCGAGATATTCCGGATCGCGCAAAAGCCGGCGGAGGATGCTCTCGTGAGCCTGTTCCATGGGAATGACGACGAGTGTCCGTGTCAGCCATTGAACGACTGCCGCCATGGTCGGCCCTTGGCTGACATCCCGTACCTCCCGCACAGACTCGAGAAACAGTTGCGTATCTTTGAGATCGTTTTTGCAAAGCGACGTCAGGAGATTGAAGATCTTCGTATCGTCTGGGAAACGCTTCTTGAGAATCGCTTCATGAACCGTCGTGTGTCCTTCGGCATCCCGCTCAAAAAGAACTTCGTCGTCATCTGCGTTGACAAGCGCCAGCCATTCCTCACGGATCGATCGCTCCGTCACGTCGAATCCGTAGGCGAAGATTTTCTCGGCAGCGACAAACCGGAATTCGAAACTCGACGGCTTGGCCCGCGCACCCACCTGGAACGCATACGCGTCGACCGGCCTGCCACGATCTGCCTGCCCGAGGATCCACTTCTGGGCATAGTCCATCGCCTTGATGAGGTTCGACTTCCCCGCAGCGTTCGCCCCGTAGATCACCGCGGTACGAACCACGGCGCGATCGACACCCGGCAATGGCATCACGTGCGCTGGATGGTCGGCGTAGCGACCGCTCGCGACCATGTTCAGCGTCGCTTCCTCGCCGAACGATCGGAAGTTCGAGACCGAAAACGAGACAAGCATGGTGAGTTCCGACCGGAGGGCTGGAATGCTGGGAGGCTGATTCAGCGAGAAGAGCGGACGCGGGGCCTACGTGGATTTCCCTCGCTCTATCCGCAAGAATACCTTCGAAACGCGCTTTCAGCACGCCGAAAAGGCTGCTTGTCGTGATTTTTTCACACAAGCCGCCTTTTCGGCCCCTGCCGGCTCTTCGAGCGGCCAATCCAGACCAGCTTTGACCGAGATCCCGATAGGCTTGGCCCTCCCGGCCTCCCACCCCCAGGTGCGATCCGGCCCCCACCCAGAGCCCCCCGATGCATCTCAAGAAATCCGATCTCTATGCGTCGCTCTGGGCCTCGTGCAACGAACTGCGCGGCGGCATGGATGCCAGCCAGTACAAGGACTACGTCCTGTTCATGCTGTTCATCAAGTACGTCTCCGACAAGTACGGCAGCAGCAACGACTTCGCCCCGCCGGTGACGATTCCCCGGGGGCTGCCCAGACCGACACGTTCGGCCCGTACCCTGGTTGACGCGATCGGGTTGGCCATCGCCCCCGTCGTGGGGTGGCACACCAGCATCCTCCGGTGAGGATGGCGCTTTCGCGCTCCAGCGAGTTCCTGGGCTCACTTTTCCAGCCGATTGGACGCGGGCCCCCCTTCGAGCCCTTCCCAGCTATAATGGAGCCCTTGCACTTTCCCTGCCGGGATTCAGGGGTGGATCGATCGTGACCTTTGGGGGATCACCATGCGCGATGGCGCCAATGCGGTTGGATGGCGACGATTCGGCATCGCGGCTGTGGCCGGCATCGGCCTAACAGGGATCGCGTGGCTGGCCGGCCGGGTGACCACGGCCGCCGACGAGACTCCGCCAGCGGCCTCTCCCGAAGATGCCGCGGCCAAGGCCGCCGCCGAAAAGGCCGCCAAAGAGAAGGCCGCCGCCGCCAAGGCCGCCGCCGAGAAGGCCGCCAAGGAGAAGGCCGCCAAGGACGAGCGGGAGGCGGCCTTCCGCACCGCCCGCGAGCTGCTCACGCCCCAGCCGCGCCCGGCCCGCCCGGCCCTTCCCCAAAGCAGCCTGCCGCTGCAACTGCTCGATGGCGAGCGGGTGGCGCTGGTGGGGAACGCGACCGCCGAACGAATGAACCTCTTCGGGCAATTTGAAACGCTCCTTCATCAGCGTTTTCCCGACAAGTATCTGGTCGTCCGCAACTTCGCCCGACCGGCCGACGAGGTGGCCAATCGTCAGCGCGGGGGCGACTACACGGCGCTCGACGATCCGCTGGCCGCTTTCGGCGCCGACACCTTCCTGCTCTTTTTCGGCTTCAATGAATCGTTTGCGGGCCCGGAAGGGGTAGCGGAGTTTCGTACCAACTACGAGAAGCTGCTCGATGACCTCACCCGCCGCTATCCGCGCGACGACACTGGCGCCCCCCCTCGTTTCGTGATTGTCTCGCCGATCGCCGTCGAGCCCTCCGGCGATCCGCTCCTCCCCGATGCTGCCGAGCAAAATGCCGCCCTCGCCCTGTACCGCGACGCCGCCCGCGACGTGGCCAAGGCCCGCGGCATCGCCTTTGTCGATCTCCTCGCCGAAACCGAGCGGGGCTTCACCGCCACCCCCGGGCTGCAGTTCACGATCAATGGCTGCCATGTGAACGCCGCCGGCGATGCGCTCGTGGGAAACCTCCTCGACCGGCTGCTCTTCGCAGGGGCCGGCCAGGCGCCGGTCACACCCCTGACGCAGGATCGCTTCGAGAAGCTCCGGGCCGCCGTCATCGATAAGTCGTGGATCCATCTCCAGGACTACCGGATGATCAACGGCTGGTACGTGTATGGCGGCCGCCGCACGTTTGACACCGAGACCTTTCCCCGCGAGTACGCCAAGCTGCGGCGGATGGCGGCGGTTCGCGATGCCTATGTGTGGGATCTCGTCGCCGGCCGGACGGTGGCCCCGACGCCCGACGACTCGGCCACCGGTGACCTGCTCACCCCGCCGACACGGTTCGGCGTTCCCGGCCAGGGCTATAGCGAAAACCAGACTGGTGGCCCGGTGATCGTGCCGCCAGCCGACCTGATCAAGTCGTGTACGCTTCCCCCCGGCTTCGAGATCAAGCTGTTCGCGGATGAATCGCGGTTTCCCGAGCTGGCCAAGCCGGTGCAATTGTCTTTCGACGGCCAGGGCCGGCTGTGGGTGAGCACAATGCCGAGCTATCCGCAGTGGCAGCCGGGTGATCCGCGTCCCCAGGACAAGCTCCTGATCCTCGAAGACACCAACGGCGACGGCACGGCCGACAAGAGCACGGTGTTTTATGACCGGCTCCACTGCCCCACTGGCTTCGCCTTCTATAACGGCGGCGTGCTCGTGGTCGACCAGCCACGGATCCTGTGGCTCAAGGATGGCGATGGCGACAGCCAAGTCACCCCCGGCAACCCCGCCGACAGCATCGTCCATGTCCTCGATGGCTGGGCGACGGAAGACACGCACCATACCGTCGGCGCTTTTGAATCCAGCCCCGCCGGGCTCGTCCACATGCTCGAAGGGGTGGCGATGAGCACCACCGTCGAGACTCCATGGGGCCCGTTTCGCAACTCCGGCTCCGCCGGCGCCTACGTCCTCGATCCCCGCACCTGGCAGATCAGCCACTTCGTCACCGCCGGCTACGGCAATCCCTGGTGCTATGTGTTCGATCAGTGGGGTCAGGGCTTCTGCGGCGACGGCACCGGTGCCAACCAACACTGGGACACGCCGCTTTCGGGCAAGCAATACCGGGGCCGCAAGGGGATGAACCCGGTCTTCGACGTGGAGGGGATGCGGCCGGTGGTGGGGAGCGAGTTCCTCCACACGCGGCAGTTTCCCGATGATGTGCAGGGGCAGTTTCTCTATGCCTGCGTCATCAACACCAACGGCATGCCGCGCTGGACCTTCTCCGACGACGGCGCCGGCTTTAAGGGGGTGCGCGTCCGGCACGACCCGGCCGACCCGAAGACGGCCTTCGATCTGATCAAGAGCACCGACAAGCACTTCCGCCCTGTCGATCCGCAGATCGGGCCCGACGGCGCGCTGTGGTTTGGCGACTGGGCCAATCCGCTCATCGGCCACATGCAGTACAGCCAGCGCGATCCCAACCGCGACCATGTGCATGGCCGCATCTATCGCCTCTTCTACACCGACAAGCCGCTGCTTGAGCCCGAGACACAGGTCGGGCAGCCGTTGGCTGTCGTTCTCGATCAGCTGAAATCCCCGGAATGGCGAACGCGCTGCCGGGCCCGCGATCACCTCCAGGCCCTCCCACCGGCCGAGGTGCTCCCCGCCGCCTCCGCCTGGTTTGAGGCCAACGCCAACGACCCCGCCGCCGAGCGGCTGGCGTGCGAAGTGCTCTGGCTGCAGCAGAGTTTTCATGCCGTCGACGGCGCGTTGCTGAAGATACTGCTCGAGACGGCCACGCCCGAGGCCCGCGCCGCGGCCACCCACGTGCTCTCCGACGAGCGTCTCCGGGTAGAGGGGGCCGAGAGCTTGCTCGTGGCGCAATCGCTCGATCCCCATCCGCGCGTTCGGACCGAAGCCCTCCGCGGCTTGAGCTTCTTCCCGACGGCGACGGCGATGGCCGCCGTCGTTGCCGCGGCCAATGCCGATCCCTCTGATCGATTCCTGGCCTACACGGCCGATGCGGCAGTGGGGGCGAATGTCGACATATGGCGTGGTCAGCACCTCAAGGGGGAATTGGCCGCCAAGGATTCACCCGCAGCCCGGATGCTCGACAGCGTGATCGCGCTGGACAAGAAGGCTGCCGAGGTAGTCCCCTACCTGCAGATCCTGCTCAGCAGGGAGCCGACTCCTGAGGAGCAGCGCTCCAAGGCGATCCAGGCGATCGCCGACGTGCAGGGGGGCGATGCCGGCAATGGTCAGGCCGTCTTCCGCCGGCTGTGCATAAGCTGCCACAAGATCGGGGACGTGGGGGCTGATTTTGGCCCCGAGATGTCGAAGGTGGGGGAGCGGCTGACCGGCCCGAAGCTCGTCCAGTCGATCATCGATCCCAACGCCGACATCGCCGAGAAGTACCTCTCGACGTCGGTGCTCACCCACGAGGGGACGAGCATCACCGGCTTGGTCGTCAGCGAAACTCCCGAGACGCTCGTGATCTTCGACGGCAAGGAGCAAAAATCGATTCCGGTGGACCAAATCGATGAACGCACCATCCTCCGCCAAAGCAGCATGCCGGAAGGGCTGGCTGGTACGCTCTCGCCGACGGAGTTCCTCGATGTTGTTGAATACATGCGCCAGCTGAGGTAACAGGGGCGCTGCGCTGGCCTTCCCAGTTGGCTGTCTGAAAGTGCTCTGATTGTCGTCTGCTCTCCAGTCTTTCCTGCTCGATATTATGGAGCATCTGTGATGTCTGCACTGATTCGGATGTCTGCACTGATTCGTAGGGTTGCAGTTTTCCTGCTGGCGACGGCGTTCCTCGCCCCCCCGGCCGAGGCCGCCGGCAGGCTCGAGATCCGCGAAGGAGACCACATCTGCATCATCGGCGGCGGCGTCGCCGACGCCATGCAGCACACCGGCTGGCTCGAGACGCTGCTCCACTCCCGCTTCCCCGAGCAGCGGCTCGTGATCCGCAACCTCGCCTACGACGGCGACGAGGTCGATCCCGCCAAGCGACTCCGCTCGGCCGACTTCGGCACGCCCGATCAGTGGCTCTCGGGTGCCGCTCCGATCCCTAATCCGGGCGGACTGAAGACGAAGGATTTCGTCCGCGAAAACCGCTTCGAGCTCACCAACACCCGGGCCGACGTGATCTTCGCCTTCTTTGGGGCCAACGAAGCCCACGCCGGCCCCGCCGGCCTGGAGGCCTTCAAGACTGAGGTCGAGAAGTTCCTCAAGCACACCCTCGGCCAGAAATACAACGGGGTTTCCGCGCCGCGCGTGGTGATGTTCTCGCCGATCGTCCATGAGAATCTCGATCGGGCGCATTGGCCCGACGGCAAGGCCCACAACGCCAACATCGCCCTCTATGCCAAGGCGATGGAGGAGGTTTGCAAGGCGGAGGGGGTGACCTATGTCGACCTCTTCACCCCGTCGCGCGAAGCCTGCGAGAAGATCAAAGAGCCGCTCACCAGCGACGGCATCCACCCGACTCCCCGCGGCGATCGCGAGATCTCCCGGATCATCGACGAATCGCTGTTCGGCGCCGCGCCGGCCCGCGATCCCAAGAGCGTCGAGCGGCTCCAGAAAGCCGTCGTCGATAAGAACTTCCACTGGTTCAACCGCTATCGCGTCACCGACGGCTACTCCACCTACGGCGGCCGCGCGTGGCTGAAGTTTGTCGACGAACAAACGAACTACGAAATCGGTCAGCGCGAGCTCGACTATCTCGACGTTATGACCACCAACCGCGATAAGCGGATCTGGGCCACGGCCGCCACCCTCGGCAATGCCAACGCCCCGCTTCCCAAGGTCGAGGAATCGGGTCTCCCGGAGCTCATTCCGGTGATCACCAACAAGCCGGGCCCGCTCCCCGGCGGCAAGCATGAGTTCCTCTCTGGCAAGGATTCGATTGGGAAGATGACGGTCCACTCCGGGATGAAGGTTGAGCTCGTCGCCGACGAGGAGATGTTCCCAGAGCTGATCAATCCGGTGCAGATGGCCTTCGACACGAAGGGGCGGCTGTGGGTCG
>SIAG01000021.1 GCA_009691925.1 Planctomycetaceae bacterium | reverse complement strand
GACTTGAGCAGGCAAATGGTCATTGGGCGTGGCGGCGGGCGTGGCGGCGTGAAAGAGGGAACGGTTTATCGCTGGCGATCAGCGGAAGGTGATGCAGACCGGGGCGGGCACCGGCACCGTCCGGCCCGTGAACGACAGCTTCCCGGTGGCCTGGTCGATGGCAAACAGGCTCACGCCATGGGAATCCTGGCCGGCCGCCAGGAGCCATCTGCCAGAGGGATCGATGGCGAAGTTGCGGGGTGTTTTGCCGCGGATCGGCTCGGCCCCGAGGAAGGTGAGCCGGCCGGTGGCAGGATCGACGGCATACATGGCGATCGAGTCGTGGCCGCGGTTGGATCCATAGACGAACTTCCCCAATGGATGAACGGCGATCTCGGCGGTCGAGAATCCGCTCCGGTCGGTGATCCCAGCCGGGATCGTGGAGAGCGTCTGGACCGGCTCAAGGGCCCCGGCCCGGGCGTCGAAATCGAACACGGTCACGGTCAGATCGAGCTCGTTGATGCAGTAGGCATGGCGACGGTCGGGATGGAAGGCGAAATGCCGCGGGCCGCTCCCCGGCGCCATCGTGGCCGCCGTGTGGGGCGCGATCGTCCCTTTCCCGGCATCGAGGGCATGGACGAGGACTTTGTCGATCCCCAGGTCGCAAACGACGGCAAAGCGGCCGTCGGGGGAGGGATCGATCGAATGCCCATGGGGGCCTTCCTGGCGGGCTGCATTGACGCTCTTCCCCGCATGCTGGACGAACCCCGCCGGATTCCCTGCCAGCGCCGGCCGGAGCTTTCCATCGGGCTCGATCCCGAGGCAGACCGCGCTCCCGCCGCCGTAGTTGGCCGCCAGAACGGCCCTCCCCGAGGGATCGACCGACACGGCGCACGGCCCGCTGCCTCCAGACGACTGGTGATTGAGCTGCGTGAGCAAGCCGGTGGCCGGATCGATCGCCAGCGCCACGACGCTCCCGGTCGGCTTGCCATCGGCGTTGTCGACCTCGGAGACCGCATACAGGAATGGCTGGGAAGGATGGAGGGCGAGGTAGGAGGGATTGCGCAGCTCCACAGCGAGCGTGGGCTCGGAGAGCGTGCCGTCGGTGGCGTTGAAGCGGGCGACGTAGATCCCGGCCCCCTGCGGAGGGGCACCGGTGTAGGTGCCGAAGTAGACGAGCCGCGTCGTGTCGGGATCGGCGCCGAATAGCCGCTCCGGCAGGCTGCCGATCGCTGCGGAGGCAAGCAGCCCGGTGAGCCCAAGGCGGGCGAGGGACCGGCGGTCGAGTCGGGGCGTGTTCCTGGTCATCGTGACTCCTCGGGCCGAAGGTGGGGTGGGGCTGTGTCTTCCCGGCTCGGTCATCTCCGGGGACTGGACCGGCCGGGCTGCGCCGGCCAAGGGCCCCCAGGGACGAGATGGGGGTTGGACGATGAACGATCAAAACCTCATGCTGCCGCCGACGCCCGATCGCGTCGCCTCCGGAATCGTACCCCCATGGACCGCGGATTGCACGACCGGGACAGCGCCGCGGCTGCCGGGGAGCGCCGCGCCCCAGCGGGGGCCGATGGTGGCCGCGACCAAGCATCCGCGCGCGCCGCGTGGAACACCCTTGCCCTTGAGATCCATCAAGTGATCGTTCGGGTCGGATGGATCTTCAAGACCGAGACGATCATCATGCCGGCGGTCCTCGACGCCGTCGTCGATTCCGGCACGCTCCGCGGCCTGCTCCCGGTGTTGAATCGTGGCGGCCAAAGCCTCACGCCGCTCCTCTTCTCCGGCTGGCTCTCACGGGCGCCTTTGAAGAAGTGGGCCCTGATGCGCTCAAGCGCCCTGATGGCCGGTTGCTTCGCCCTCCTCGCGGTGGCGTGGATGCCGCTTACGGCCCGCCGCCCCGACCTTCTGGCGCTCCTCTTCCTCGTCGTTTACGCCACCTTCTCCTCCTGTAACGGGCTCAATCAGCTCGGCGTCGCCGCGCTCCAGGGAAAGCTCATCGCCCCCGGGCACCGCGGCCGGGCGATGCTCGTGAGCGTCTCTTTGGGGAGCGTTCTGGCGATCGCGGCGGCTTGGCTGTGGCTCGGCCGCTGGCTCGAGGAGGCAGACGGCTTTCCGAAGATCTTCGCGGCGACGGCGGCCTTTTTCGGGCTGGCCGCACTCGTGCCGCCGTTTCTCGACGAACCCCCTGACGGCGGCCATCCGGTGCTCCGGCAGCCCGGCGCCGTGCCGGACCGGCGCGGCTGGTGGTCGGCCTGTCGGGCGGGGATCGATGGCTGGCGGCAGACCCTCGCCGCGGACCCGAGCCTCGTTCGTCTGGCGTGCGTAGCGGCCTGCTTCTCGGCGGTGCTCATGCTCTTCCCCCATTACCAGGCCTTCGCGCGAGATCGGCTCGGGAGCCAGATCGGCAGTCTGCTGACCTGGGTCATCGTTCAGAATGCCGCCACGGGGGGAGCCAGTCTCGTGGTCGGCCCGCTCTCCGATCAGCGCGGGACACGGGTGGTTCTCGTGTGGCTGGTCGCCCTCTCCGCGCTGACGCCGCTCTTGGTCACGGGCTTGGCCCGCGGGCCGCATGGGGTGGCGGGGGAATGGTTCTGGCTCGTCTACCTGCCGCTGGGGCTCAATCCGCTCTCGCTGCGGCTGTTCACGAACTACGCCCTCGAATTGGCCCCGTGCCCGACCGAGCATCCCCGCTATGTGAGCATCGTCGGGGCGGCCCTGGCGGCGCCCTTCGTCCTCTCGCCGCTGGTCGGGTGGGCGGTCGACCGGCTCGGATTCGAGCCGGTCTTCATCCTCGGGGCCGTGGTGATCGCCGCCGGGGCCGTCATCGCCGGCGGGCTGCCGGAACCGCGGCAGCGGCTCCAGCCGCCACCGCCGCTGGAAAAGGGATGACGGGCCGGTGGAAACCAGCCCCGCGTCCCGGCCGGGGGGGAAGGGGGTAGGCCGGGGCCGGATCCTTCGATTTTGCCGGTTGCTCCGCCCTCCGCAGACCCCTATCATGAAGGAATCCGTCGGTCTTTCGGTTCCTTTACTTTCCGCTTTCTAGGAGGCTCCTTCGCCATGATGAAGATTTCCCGTCTCGTCGCCGCTTTCGCTCTGGTCGCCTTGCTTGTCGGCTCGGCCGTCGTCTCGGCCGCCCCGAAGGAGCCGAAGGATGCCAAGTGCCCGGTGTCCGGCAAGGCTTGCAACCCCGAAAAGAACGCCGACTTCGCCGGCGGCAAGGTCTATTTCTGCTGCGACAAGTGTGCCGGTGCTTTCAAGGGTGATTCGGCCAAGTTCGCCGCCAAGGCCAGTCAGCAGATGGTGTCGACCGGCCAGCTGACCCAGAAGTGCTGCCCGCTCTCCGGCGGCGCCACCAAGCCCGAGACGAAGCTCGCCGTCGGTGATGCCGAGGTGACCTTCTGCTGCAACAACTGCAAGGGGAAGGTCGAGAAGGCCTCCGACGAAGAGAAGCTCAAGCTCGTGTTCGGCGGCGACAAGAACGCCTTCGAAGCCGTCAAGAAGTAAACCCCGTCTAGCGTTCGCCGTTTCAGGGCTGCGAATTGCCCTAGGGCGGTGGGGTTGGAGATGAAATACTCCGCACGGGAGCCTTGCCCGTGCGGAGTTTTTTTGCGCGCCGGCCTCCCCGGAGTCCACGGCCATGCGCGTCTTCCTCTCTGCCGGCGAGCCATCCGGCGACCACCACGCCGCCCTCCTCGCCCGATCGCTGCAGGCGCGCTGCCCCGACGTCGAGTGCGTCGGGCTCGGCGGGCCGCAGATGGCCGCGGAGGGGGTCGATCTCGTCGCCGACATGACCAGGCTGGCGGTGATGTGGTTCCTGCGGGTGATCCTTTCGATCCATCGCTTCGTCGATCTCGCCCGCCGCGCCGAGCGGAGCTTCCTCGATCACCGTCCCGATGTCTGCGTGCTCGTCGACTTCCCCGGCTTCCACTGGTGGCTGGCGTGGCGCGCGAAGCGGCACGGCATCCCTGTGGTCTTCTACTGCCCACCGCAGATCTGGGCGTGGGCGAGCTGGCGGAAGGATAAGATGCGCCGGCTGGTCGATCATGTCCTGGCGCCGTTGCCGTTCGAGCATGAGTGGTTCACGGCCGCGGGGATCTCCTCGACGCTCGTTGGCCATCCCTTTTTCGATGAGTTTGCCGTCGCCCCCACGCGGACCGGCGCGGTCCCCGCGCCGTCGGCATCCCTCGTTCTCCTCCTGCCGGGATCCCGGGGTCAGGAGATCAGCGCCAATCTGCCGTCGCTCCTGCGGGGGGCGAAGATCGTCGCGGGTCGCGTTCCGATCACCCGGTTCGTCGTGGCCGTCCTCCATGACCGCCACGCCGCGGTCGTCCGGGAGATGATCGCTCGCGCCGGTGGCAGTGCGGTGGAGGTCGTGGCGGGGAGAACGCGGAGCCTGATGGCCGAGGCGCGGTGTGCCATGGCCGTGAGTGGTTCGGTGTCGCTCGAGCTCCTCGCCGCCCGGCTCCCGGCGGTGATCATCTACCGGATCGGCGGGCTGGCCTACATCGTGCAGAGTTGGTTCCGGCATGCCCGGTTCATCACGCTGGTGAACCTCATGGCGGTCGCCGATCCGATCCTCCCGATCCGCGGCGTCTTCTCCCCTCCGATGGTCGTTCCCCCGGCCGATCCAGACGCGATCTATCCCGAATACCTCGCCGTCGGCGATCCGGCCGAACGGGCCGCCGAACATGTCGTCGGCTGGCTCACCGATGCCGCGGCCAGGAGATCGGTCGTCGAACGGCTCGATGAGGTCGCTGCCAGGGTGGCCCGCTCCGGTTCGGCATCCCGGGCCGCCGCCGCCGTCCTGGCGATCGCCGCCGGCGAAGATCCGGCGGCGGCGGTACGGGGCGTCGATGAAACGATGGCCCGGGCAAAGGTCGTCCACGCGGCCTAACGCTACACTTCCCCGGTGGCCATCCGCCCGCCGTTGCCGTCGCAGGGGCGTTTCGCAGGCCGGGAAGTTCCGTCGTTCCCCGGTGCCCTGCGTCATCCGTTGGTGGCCGAAGCTCTTCCCTCCGCTCAGGAAGCCCCGCCACGATGCTCGCCGAACCGCAGCAGACGCCGTTCGACATCGACTTCCACGTCGCCGGCGTGCCGGTGCGGATCTCCGGCCTTTTCTGGCTCGGCACCGGGCTCATCGGTTGGGGCGTCTGCCAGTCGTTCGCCCGCGATGACCAGCGGCAACTGCTCCTCTACCTCGCCATCTGGACGGCTGTGGTGCTGTTCTCGATCCTCGTCCATGAGCTCGGCCACGCGCTCATGTACCGGCGCTTCGGCCAGGATGCCCGGATCATCCTCTACCACTTCGGTGGTCTCGCGATCCCGACCAACTGGGGGCGCCGGCGGCACCTCCGCCCCGCCGAGCGGTTCCTCGTCTCGGCGGCCGGGCCGGTCGCGCAATTGCTCCTCGCCCTGGTCGTCATCCTCGTCCTCCGCGGGGGCGGCTATCTCGCCCCCTTCCCGATCGAATCGGTGGGGGAAGCGCTCGGGCTGTTCACAGGCCGACGGTTCCAGTCGGCCTACGGCTTGGCCCTTGCCGATTTCCTCCTCTACGTCAACATCATGTGGCCGCTGTTGAATCTCATGCCGGTGCCACCGCTCGACGGTGGGCAGATGGTCCGGGAGGGGATGGAGACTTTCGGGGTGGCCGACGCTGCCCGGATCGCCGCGGTCATCGGGCTTGTCGTCGGCGCTGGGATCGCCTATCTCGCCTTCAACCGCGGCGAGCAGTATCTCGGGATCATGTTCGCCATGCTCGCCGTGGCCTGCTACCAGAGCTTGCAGCAGTCGCCCCCCTGGAGACGCTGGAACTGATGCCCCGCGGGCCTGCCGAACCGGCCGGCGGCCACCGTCTCACGGCGGTCGTCCTCGGTGCCAGCAATGTCTCGCGTGGTCAGGCCCGGCTCAATGCGGTGATCCGGGGGAGGTCCGCCGCGCCGGTCGGGCTGTTGATAGCCGCCGGGCATGGCCGGTCCTACGGCGCCAACAGCCGGGTGTGGATCCGGCGCCTCCCCTCGATCCTCGGCTGCGGAGTGTGGCGGGCCCTCGACCGCGAGGGGAGTGACCGCGGCCGCCTGGTCGCGCTGGTCACCGACATCGGCAATGACCTCCTCTACGGCTCCTCTCCCGCGCAGGTGGCGGCGTGGGTCCGGGAGGCGGTCGGTCGGCTTGTCGACCGTGGGGCGACGGTGGCGCTTGCCAGGCTTCCGCTCGAGGCGGTGCGCCGCGTCGGGCCGGTCCGCTACCGAGCCCTCAAGACACTCTTCGTACCTGGCTGTCCGCTGTCGATCGAAGGGATCCATTCGGCCGCGGCCGAGCTCGACGGCCTGATCGGAGATCTGGCGGCCGCCGCCGGGCTTTCCACGATCGATCAGCCGGGGGCGTGGTACGGCTTCGATACGCTCCATCCCCGTCGCCGGCACCTCGACACCCTCTGGCACCACGCCTGCGATGCCTGGGGCCTGCCGCCGGCCCGGTGCTCCACTCGGGCTAGTTTGCGCGAATGGTCGCGGCTGGGGCGCCAGGGAGCCGAGGTCCGCCAGCTCGGCCGGCGCATGTGCTACACCCCCCAGCCAATTCGCCGTTACGCTGACGGCGGCTGGGTGGCGCTCTACTGATCGGCGATCGACATGATCGCGGGTGGCGGCTGCTCTTGATCGCAGGGAGAATCTGAATCGTGACGACACGGGTGGTGGTCGTGATGGGGGTCAGCGGCATCGGCAAGACCGTCGTCGGTCGGGCGCTGGCCGACCGGCTCGGGTGGACGTTCGAGGATGCCGATCGCTTCCACCCCGCGGCCAACGTCGCACGGATGTCGGGCGGGATCGCGCTGACCGACACGCAACGCTGGCCCTGGCTCGACGCCCTGGCCGACCTGATCACGGCCACCCTCGCCGCCGATGGGGGGCTCGTCCTCGCCTGCTCGGCTCTCGCCCGGCGCTACCGCGATCGGATGGGAGTGGAGAGGGATGGCGTGAGGCTCGTGTCGCTCGACGGCCCCCCCGAGCTCATCCGCGTTCGGATCGAGGCCCGCCGCGACCACTTCATGCCGGCCGCACTCCTCGACAGCCAATTGGCCGCCCTCGAGCGCCCCACCCCCGACGAACGGCCGATCGTGGTGGGGATCGATGCCGCTCCGGACGCAATCGCGGCCCGGATCGTCACGGCACTCGAGTGCGCCGACGACTGATCGACGACTGATCGACCGATCGTGGCGCCGCCGGACCATTGCCGCGCGTCACAGCACCGGCAGCGACGGGAGCGGCGGGCGGGCGGCGTGGGCGGCGGCGAGGTTGCCGACGAGACGCTGGCAGATCGATTCGAGGTAGGGACGCGCCGCCGGATCGTCGAAGTTCGCCGCGGTCGTGCCGGCATCGCCATGTTCGCGGATCGGGATCTGGATCGGCACTTCGCCGAGGAACGGGATCTCGAGCTCCTGGGCCGTGCGCCGGGCGCCCCCATTGCCGAAGATGTCGTAGCGCTTTCCCGTGTCGGGGCAGACGAACACGCTCATGTTCTCCACCATCCCCAGCACCGGGATGTTCACCTTGCGGAACATGGCGATCGCCTTGGTGGCATCGAGGAGGGCGACGTCCTGCGGCGTGCAGACGATCACCGCCCCGGTGAGTGGCAGCACCTGCGAGAGCGTCAGCGCGATGTCACCCGTTCCCGGCGGCATGTCGATGATGAGGTAATCGAGCTGGCCCCAGGCCGTGTCGCGGAGCATTTGCGTGATCGCTCCATGGAGCATCGGCCCACGCCACACGACCGCCTCGCCAGGGGGGACGAGATAGCCGATCGACATCGTCGGCATGGCGACCGGTGCACCGAGGAGCTCCAGGCGCGGGGGGATGATCTTCCCCTCCTCGATCTGCGGCCGGCCGGAGAGGCCGAGGAGATGGGGCACGCTCGGGCCGTAGACGTCGGCATCGAGGAGTCCGACCTTGCTCCCGGCGCGGGCCAGGCCGATGGCGATGCTCGCCGCGATCGTGCTCTTCCCCACCCCCCCCTTGCCGGAGCCGACGGCGATCACGCTCTTCGCCTCGAGGCCGATCTGACCGAGCTTCATCGGCGCCCGCTCGTGGGGCGTGATCGTCACCGCGATGTCGGCCACCGTCGGGAAGCGGGCCCGCAGCATCTCCTCGATCCGGGCCCGTGTGGCGGCGTGGAGGATCGCGGAATGGCTCGTCAGCCCGACAACGACGGCGATTCTCTCGGCCCCGACCTCCGTCGACACCACCTGCCCGGTATCGGTCAGCGGCCGTCCCGTCTCTGGATCGGCGATGGCGGCGAGGACCGAGGCGACAGCAAAGCGATCGGGGGACGTCATGGTTGGGTCGAGGCCTGGGGGGCGGTGATGGCGTGTGGAGGAGTGATCGTAAGGCCGCTGGCGGCGCCCGGCGCGATCGATGCCCCGGCCCGCGCGGCGGCGGAGAACAGCGGGCGTGGCTGGAGGGTGACCATCGCCATCACCACCAGCGCCGCGAGCATCGCGATGCCAGCGCCCAGGCCACCGTCGGCCTGCACGCCGCGCTTCGCGGAGCGGAAGTACATGGCCGCCACGATGCGGAGATAGTAGGCGGCGGCGATTGCTGCGTTGATCACGAGGATCACGGCGAGCGCCAGGAAGAACACGCGGCGGCTCCCCTGAGTCGCCTGGGCCGTCCAGTCGACCTCGAGGGCGGCCAGCGCCAGCGACAGCTTGCCCCAGAAGCCGGGGAGCGGCGGGATGCCGGCGAGGCTCAGCAGAAAGGTGGCCAGCGAGAAGGCGACCACTGGATTGGTCGCCGACAGACCGTCGAGGTCGTCGATCGTGCTGATCTCCTCGCGCGGCGGCCGCGGCGCGGAGCCCGCCGACCACTCCGGCCAGCGGTGCCCCAGATACGCCAGCGCCCCGAACACGCCAATCGTCGCGGCCACGTAGGAAGCGAGGTAGAAGAGCGTCGCCGAGGCTCCCCCCAGGGCGGCGGTCCATGAGGTGTCGGGGCCCGCGAAGGGGCGGCCGCCGACCGTGGCATCGGCCGCGGCCGCGGCTGCCACTCCGACAAGAAGATAGCCGGCGTGGGCGATCGAGGAGCAGGCGAGCAGCCGGCGGAGATTCGTCTGCAGCAGCGCCATGCAGTTGCCGACGGTCATCGTCAGGGCCGCAAGCACCGCCGTGAGTTGCCAGAAAAACGTCAGCCAGGCAACGCCGGCTGGTCCGACGACCACCCCCTGGTTGAGAGCGATCATCCCCAGCTTCCCTCCGGTCCCGAGGGCGAGCAGACGGAGGAGGACGACGATGCCGGCCACCTTCGGAAGCGTGGAGAGGAGCGCCGCATTGCCGGGGCCGGCCCCTTCGTACACATCTGGAGCGTAGAAATGCATTGGCACCGCAGCGAGCCGGAACGCGATTCCGCCGATCAACATCCCGACGGCCACCGGGAGGAGCGTCTGGGCGGTTGCCACGATCCGGCCGTCACCGGAGCGGAGCCGGCTGCCGATGTCGGCGAGGCTCGTCGATCCACCGATTCCGTAGAGGCAGGCCAAGCCATAGAGGAAGAGGGCCGAGGCGACCAACGAGAGGAAGAAATACTTCAGGCTCGCTTCCTGCCCCTGGGCATCGGTCCGCTTCAGCGCCAGGAGGATGTAGGTCGGGATCGACACCAACTCCAGGCCGGCGAAGAGAAGGACGAGATCATTGGCGGAGGCTACCAGCGACACTCCGGCGAGGAGGAGGAGAAACGTCCCCGCCTCTTCGCAGGTGCTGTTGCCGCGCGGCGTCTGCCGGGGGGTGACAGCGCCGCGGAACTGATCCCCCGCCTGCACCAGCGCCAGCCCCGCCCCGGCCAGGAGAACGAAGCGGCGGACGAAGAGGGCGAAGTCGTCGAACGTGAACGGCCCCGATGACACGACCGACCCGGCTTCGAGCTCCATCCCCGGCCAGCCAGCCGCGATCGCGATGCCGATGAGGGCCACGAGCCATCCCTGGCGCAGCCCACAGAAAGCGCCGCCGAGGTAGGCCACGAGGGCAGCCACCACGAGGACGAGCTCTGGACCGGCGAGGAGGAAAGTCGATAGCGACGTCTGGGTCATGGGATTCGTTCGAAGCCGGCGGTGAGAGGGGGATCAGAAGGAACAATGGCCGTGCCGGGGAGCGTCGTGGCGGCGTCGGCCTGGGCCGTTTGGGGGAGAGGGGAGCCGTCGGGAACATGCCCCATCCGGGCGGCAAAGGCCGCGGCTCCGGGAGCCATGGCCGTGCGCACGGCGGCAGCACTGGGAGCGAGGAACGTGGCCGGAAAGAGGCCGATCCAGACAACGAAGAGGGCGAGGGGCGTAAGCGCCGCCCATTCGTACCAGCGCAGATCGTCGGTCGGCTCGGCGGCCGCGGGACCATGGTCATGAGCACCATAACCACCATGACTGTGCGCCTCATCGCCGCCCGCGCCATGGTCGGCGCTGGAAGGGGGGGCATGGCCGTGGTCGCCGGGCGGCTGCCGCGACGCCCCGAAGAACACCCGCTCCACGGCCCAGAGCATGTACCAGGCCCCGAGCACGACCCCCACGACCGCAGCGACCGCCATTGTGAGATAGGAGGTCCGCCATTCAAAGGCGACTCCGCTCCAGGCCCGCTGAAACGAACCCAAAAGCACCATGAACTCACCCACGAAGCCATTCAGCCCCGGCAGCCCGATGCTCGAGAAGGTGAAGAGGAGGAACATGAACGCCAGCCATGGGGCCCGCGCCGCGATCCCGCCGAGATTCGCGATCGAGCGCGTGTGGTAGCGCTCGTAAATCATCCCGACCAGCGCGAACAGCCCCGCCGCTGACAGGCCGTGGTTGATCAACTGGAGCGTTGCTCCCTCGACAGCCACCGGTTCCAGTGCCGCGATCCCCATCACGCAGTAGCCCATGTGACTCACCGACGAATAGGCGATGAGCCGCTTGAGATCGCTCTGGGCCAGCGCTACCAGCGCCCCGTAGAGGATTCCGATCACCCCCAGGCTGAGGATCCAGGGGGCGGCCGCGGCGGTCGCCTCGGGGAGCATCGGGAGGGAGAAGCGGAGGAATCCGTAGATGCCGATCTTCAGCAGCACGCCTGCGAGATCGACGCTTGCCCCCGTCGGCGCCTCGACGTGGGCCAGCGGCAGCCAGGTGTGAAAGGGGACGATCGGCACCTTGACCGCGAAACCGGCAAACAGGGCGAGGAACACCCACCACTGCAGCCAGCCCCCGCGGGCATCCATCGGGAGCGGATGGGCCGCCAGGCCGGCGCTGAGCTTGGCGATGTCGAAGGAGAGCGTGCCGGTGTGGGAAGCACTCCAAAGGACGATCGTGAGCAGGCCCAAGAAAGCCAGCACGCTCCCGGCGAGGGTGTAGATGAAAAACTTCACCGCTGCCCGCCGGCGGTCATCGTGCCCCCAGATGCCGATCAGAAAGAACAGCGGCACGAGGGTGAACTCGAAAAACACATAAAACAGAATCACGTCCCGAGCGGCGAACACGCCGAGCATCGCCGATTCGAGGATCAGCAGGAGCGCGTAGAAACCGACCGGCTTCTCCTTGATCGCTTCCCAGCTGACCATGACGGCCGTCACCGAGAGGAGGGCCGAGAGGCCGAACAACCAGATCGACAGCCCGTCGAGGCCCAGCGCGAAGCGGATGTCGAACGGCCCATCGACGAGCCACGGCCCCTCGCTGACGGCGAAGGCGTGCCCGGCCGACACCTCTGGCAGGGCACGGAGGATGAGGAGAACGGCGCCGGTGAGCGTGATCAGCGTTGTTACCGCGGCGCTCTGACGCACCGCCGAGACGCCGCGCGACCCGAGCAGCCAGGCCGCCAGAGCACCGACCAGCGGCGTGAGGATGACCAGGATGAGGTGGTTGGCTGGGGAGAAGGGGTTCATGGCTGGGGATGTCGCGGTGGAGCCGGTGGTTCGGTGGAGGATAGTTCGACCGGCGTATCAGAGGCGCTGCCAGGCGAGGGCAAGGACGATCGCCAGCACCCCGACGACTCCCGCTAGGGCATAGCGCTGCACGAGGCCCGACTGCATTCGGCGGATCGCCGAGCCCCAGGCGAGCGGCACCTGGCCGATCGCATCGACCGTGCCGTCGACGATCGCGCGGTCGAAGAAGGCCGTGACCATTGCCAGCGCCTCGAGGGGCTTGACGATGAGCGCGGCGTAGATCTGGTCGCAGTAGAACTTATTGGCAAACAGCGCTCCCAGGGGGCCAAGATAGCGCTCCATCTGCGGCGAATCGCTGCGCCGGCCGAGGTGGCCGATCGCCGCCACGGCGATGCCGATGGCGGCAGCGAGGGTTCCCTGGATGGCGATGTCCCAATGGAAGACGTGCGGGACGGCCGTACGGGCCACGGCCGGTGCGGTCAGCGACGGTGTGGCGGCGAGGAAGCCCGAGAGGGCGTTGGTGACGAAGAGCACGAGCCCCGAGAGCGCCGAAAGAGCGGCCAGGATAAGGAGCGGGTTGGTCATCGCCGGAGGGGACTCATGGGCGTGGTGCCCGGCCTCTTTCGGGATGCGGACCGGGCCTGTGAAGGTCATGAACACCGCCCGAAACGTATAGAAAGCCGTCAGGCCGGCAGTCAGGAGTGACATCCAAAAGAGCAACCGCCACGTCGACGGATGATCGAGGGCGTCGAGGCCGAGCTTCTCGGTCGTCGAGGCGCGGTCGGTCGTCGAGGCGCGGTCGGTCGTCGAAGCGCGGTCGGTCGTGCTGAGCGCGCCGGTCGCGCGCGAGGCAAGCGCCGATGACCGGGACGTCATCGAGGCCGGACGGAAGGGGCGGACGCCGCGGTCGGCAACCTCGCCGGCATCGATTCCCGTTCCCGACGGCCTTTCTCCGGCTTCGCCGTGATCGGAGCCATGGGCATCGGGATGGGCCTTGGCATGGAGCGACGCGAGGACCTCGTCCTTGCTGAAAAAGCCGGCGAAGGGGGGGACGCCAGCGAGGGCACAGGCGCCAATGAGGAACGTGGCGGCGGTGATCGGCATCACCTGCCGCAGGCCGCCGAAGCGCCGCATGTCGATCACGCCCCCCATGGCGTGCATCACCGAGCCAGCGCCGAGGAACAGGAGCGCCTTGAAGAAGGCATGCGTGACAAGGTGGAAGATTGCCGCGGTGAACCCGAGCATCGTGCCGGTGCCGAGGGCCACGAACATGTAGCCAAGTTGGCTGATGGTGGAATACGCAAGGACCCGTTTGAGATCGTTCTGCACGGTGGCGATGAGCGCGGCTACCAGGGCTGTCGTCGCCCCGACGATCGACACCATCGTGAGCGCTCCCGGGCAGCCCATAAACAGCGGCGCCGAACGGGTGATCAAGTAGATCCCCGCCGTGACCATCGTGGCGGCGTGGATCAGGGCGCTGGCCGGGGTCGGCCCCTCCATCGCGTCGGGCAACCAGACATGGAGCGGCATCTGGGCGCTCTTGCCGCAGGCGGCCAAGAGCATCAGGAGGCAGATGGCCGTGCCGACTGCGCCACCGACATAGCCGGCCTCGTCGGCGATTCGGGTCTGACCCAGAATCCCCTCGACGAACGTGCCGTCGTCGAGGTGCGTGTCATGGAAGTTGAGCGTGCCGTAGGTCATCCAGAGGAGAAACACGGCGATCGCCAGACCGAAGTCACCGACCCGGTTGACGAGAAACGCCTTCTTTGCTGCCCGTGCGGCCTCGGGCTTGGTGTACCAGAAGCCGATGAGGAGATAACTGCAGGCCCCCACCGCCTCCCAGAAGACGTAGACGAGGAGGAAGTTGCTCGCGGCCACGAGCATCGACATCGAAAACACGAACATCGCCACCAGCGCGAAGAACCGGGGATAGCCCGGATCGTCGTGCATGTAGCCGATCGAGTAGATGGCGACCAGCAGTCCCACGCCCGTGATCACCATCAGGAGCGTGGCGGTGAGCGGATCCAGACGCAGCGCGATTGGGATCGAGAAGGTGCCGCCGCTGACGGCCGTGCCCGGAGCAATCGGCACACCGGCCTCCGCCGCGGGGAGATCGCCAGACCGCGCATCGCCGACGGTGGCCCATTGCCACAGCGTCGAAATCCTCTCGAACGGCTCCGGACGCGGCGGGTCACCGTGACCGGCGCCGACTTGACTAGCGGTGTCGAGCAGAAGGAGCAGCGCGACAACTGCGGCGGCGCCGATCCCCGCCACGGCCGGGAGGTGCGCCCGGGGTCCGAGCCGGCGGCCGAGGAGAACGGTGCAGACAGCCCCCAGCAGCGGCAGCAGGGGAACGAGCACCAGGAGATCGGCGACGGAAAACTGCATGGGAGTCGGTTCGGGGGCCTGTGGGGGTCGGGCGTCGATGCCGCGGGCGGATGGCCGGCAGCGGAGTTCGCCGGCAGGACGGTCAGACGTGATCGCGCTCGAGGGATCGGGAATCGTCCCCTTCGGGAAGAACGCCGGCGGGAGAGAGGTGGGGCCACGTCGGCACCACGCGGTCGTCGGCGGGGAGCCCATGGTCAATCACCCGGGGGAGGTTCTCCTCCCGGAGCGCCTGCCAGGCGGAAGCGTCGAGACGACCGGTGCTGGCGAACGCCTGGAGCACGAAGACCAGCGCCACCGCGGCCTCGCAGGCGGCGACGGTGAGGACGAAGACCACGAGGACCTGCCCCCCCCAGTCGCCGTGGTAGCGGCTCCAGGCGACGAGCGTCACCGACACCCCCTGGAGCATCAGTTCCGCGGAAAGAAACATGACGATCAGATTGCGGCGGGTGAGGATCCCCACCAGGCCGAGACAGAAGAGAACGGCCCCCACGAGGAGGGCATTGGTGAGCAGCGTGGCGGGGATCATCGGCTCTCCCTCCGGTGGTCGGTTTCGGTCGCCTCGCCCCGCGACACGACGGCGATGGAGCCCACCAGCGCCACCAGTAGGAGCACGCCGGCAACCTCGACGGCGAACAGATGCCGGCCGAACAACTCGGCGCCGAGGTGGGCGACCTCGTCGGCGTCAACTCTCTCCACGCCGGCCGTCGCCGGGGCGAGCAGCGTCGCGCTCCGGTCGTCCTCCGATCCAACGCCCTCCGTGGGCGCGGCGGCCATGGCCTGCGCCCGCGAGGGCAGCCGGCAACAGGCCGGGGGTTCGGCGGCGGAGAGGCGGCCGATCGACAGCGTGAGCAGGCCAAGGAGAACGGCGCCGGCGGCGGCCGCGAGCATCGGCTCGTTCGACACCCGGTCATACGGCGCCATCCCCGACGGCTGGGCGAGCATGAGCACAAACAAGAACATCACGAGGATCGCGCCGGCATAGACGACGATCGTCGCCACGCCGAGGAACTGCGCACCGAGCACGAGGAGCACGCCCGAAACGCCCGCCAGCGCCATCGCGAACCAGATCGCCGAGTAAACCGGCGAGCGGGTCACGATCGTTGCCAGGCCGGAGATGACGGAGATTCCGGCGACGGTCAGGAAGACGGCGTCCGCGCCGACACCCCCGAGCGAGCGGCCCGTGGCGGCGAAGCCGATCAGCGCTGCGGCGCCGAAGAGGAATCCGAGCCGCCGCGAGTTGACGGTGTCGGAAGTCTTGGGGAGGAGGAGCCACAAGCTCGCGGCGAGGGCGGCGACGCTCCCGGCCAGGAGGAGCCCGGGGATCGGGAGGGTGGTCGCGGCGACGGGATCCATCAGTGGTGGCCTCCTGCCCCGGCCGCGGGGGAGCCCGGGGCCGGGCCGAACGTCGCCATGCCGCCGGCGGCGAGCGTCTTCGACTTCATCGGCTCGGCATCTTTCGTCATGTCGTAGACGCTCAACAACTTCTCCTTGTCGAAGATCATCTCCTCGCGGCTTTTTCCGGTCAGATCGAGGAGGCTCGTGAGCTCGATTGCGTCGACGGGGCAGGCCTCTTCGCACATCCCGCAGAAGATGCAGCGGAGTTCGTCGATCGTAAAGCTCTCCGGATACTTCTCCCGATCGGGCCACGGGCTCTCGGTGGCGACGATGTCGATGCAGTGCGCCGGGCAGGCGGTGGCACAGAGGAAACAGGCAACACACTTCACCCGGCCGGCATCGTCGCGATTGAGGCGGTGGACACCACGGTAGATGAGGGGGTTGCCGATGGTCGGGCGGACCTCGGGGTAGTTCACGGTTACTTTGCGGCTCACCATGTGCCGCGCTGTGGTCGAGAGCCCCTGGAAGAAGAGGGGGAGGTAGAGCCGTTCGGTGAGCCCGAGCGGCTTCTCTTCGAGCCACGTGATAGCTGGATCGGTCGGTTTCATCGGCTGCCTACCAGTGTCGGGGAAAGGTTACGGGGTGAGCGTTCGAGGCGCTCGTGTTCGGCGAGCTCCCGCTCGATGTCGAGGGGATCGTGCGTCAGGATCGGGGTGTTGTCGGTGCCCGAGGGGGTGAAGACCCCGGCCACGAGCCAGCCGACGAGGCAGGCGATCCAGGGGAGCGCGATCGCCACGGCGGCCGCGAATCCGGGGCCGAGGGCGGCGACGAGTTGGGGGCGGAACTCCTCCACCGTCGCCACCGTCACGAGGTTCACCAGGCCCAGCGGCAGCATCACCTTCCAGGCAAGATTCATGAGCTGATCGAAGCGAAACCGCGGCCAGCTCCACCGGACGAGCATGAAGAACACGATCACCCCGAGAATCTTCCCCGAGAGGATGCCGAATCGCAGCAGGGCCTGGATCCAGCCGATCTCCTGCGACGATCCGGTCACACCCCACAGATGCCAGCCGCCGAGGAACAGGATCACGATCAGGAAGGCCGCCGTGATCATGTGGAGGAACTCGGCCACGAGGAACAGAAGGAGCTTGATGCCGGAGTATTCGGTGTGGTAGCCACCGACGAGCTCCTGCTCCGCCTCGGGGAGGTCGAACGGGAGCCGCGCCGCCTCGGCGAAGCTCGCCACCATGAAGACGATGAAGCCCAGCGGCTGGGCAAACGCATACCACACGCCCGACTCCGCCTGGGCGTTCATGATCGTGTCGAGCCGGAGGCTGCCGGCGGCCAGGACGACGCCGAGCAGCCCGAGGCCGAGGGGAATCTCGTAGGCAACGAGCTGGGCGCTGGACCGCAGTCCGCCGAGGAAGCCGTATTTATTGTTGCTCGCCCAGCCCCCGAGAAGGACGCCGTAGACCGCGATGCTCGACAGCGCGAAAACCCACAGCACGCCGACATCGAGGCCCGGCGCCACAAGGAAGGGGACCGGATCGGGGAGGCCGGGGATCCCCAGCGGCGGAAGGACGCTCCCGAACGGGATCGCCGCGAAGATCGCCAGGGACGCGGCGAGAATTACCAGCGGCGCCGCGTTGTAGAGAACGCGGTCGACGCCGCTCGGTGTGAAATCTTCCTTGAGGATGATCTTCAGGCCGTCGGCCAGCGGTTGACCGAGGCCGAAAAGGCGGATCTTCGTGAGTGGGATCCCGACCCGGTTCGGCCCGCGGCGATCCTGCACCCAGGCGGCGATCCACCGCTCCAAGAGCACGAGATAGGCCGCCGCGGTCATCAGCCCGCCGACGAGCAGGCCGATCTTCACAAGCGCCGCCAGGGTTGCCGCAGAGGGGAGAAGATTCATGGGCTGGGATTCGTGGCGGTCGGGACGGGCGTGGATGGCGGAGGGAAGCCAGGAGCGATCGAGGGGCCGAACCAGTCAGGACGAGGCGAGTTGGTCAGGACGAGGCGAGTTGATCGATGCGGAGGTCGACGCCGACGGCAGGGATTTCACCGCCGAGCGCGGCCAGGGCGGCCGACGATTCGGCGATCTGCCGTCGGACAGCGGCGGGGTCGTAGAGCCCACGGCGGCCGAGCATGTTCCAGTAGAGGCGGCCTTCCGGCCAAACCCCGGCCGGGGCCCGGACGGCAGCGGCGAAGACTTGAG
Organism: Planctomycetaceae bacterium; assembly: GCA_009691925.1. GTDB lineage: Bacteria > Planctomycetota > Planctomycetia > Pirellulales > UBA1268 > QWOP01. The sequence goes on along the minus strand of SIAG01000021.1, from coordinate 1,436 downwards.
CGCGGTGGGCGACGTTGACCCAGGTGCCGGCCCGTTCGGCGAAACCGGCGGCGGGGAGCCGCCAGGTGGCGAGCTTCGACAGCGGCGAAGCGAACAAGTCCTGGACGACGAGCGATCGCAGCTTTCCAAACGGTGCCGCGGTCGTGTCGTCGATCCAGGCGTGGGGATAACCGGCGGTGATCCACGCCGCGTCATACTCGCCGGCGCCGACGGCACCGACGAGCTCGTTCCAGCCGCGAACCTCCGGCTCGAAGAGGGCCACAACCGTCTCGACACCGATCCGGTTGGGACACTTCTCGGCCCGGATCGTGAAGCCCCCGGGGAACGATTCGTCGCTGCCGGAGACGGGGACATGCCCCACGAACAGGGCCGCCTGCTGGTCGATCGAACGGGCGACGGCGCAAAGCATCCACGCCTCTTCGAGCGTGAGCATCGGCGACACCGCAACGGCGAGCCGACCGGCGCCGGAGAGATCCTGCCGCAGTCGCGTCGTTACGTCGGACCACTCCACCGTCTCGTGGTCATCGCTGGTCGACACGAGCCGGCCAGCCGAGAGGAGCCGGGCGGGATCGTGGAGGTGGTGCCAGCCGTACCGCCCATCGTCGCACATCCACCACTTGTTGACGTGGGGATTCTCCCGCGGCTTGAGGCGGTAGACGGTGTCTTGGTTGTGTTCGGTGACGATCGAGCATCCTGCCGAGCAGCCACCGCAGACGTTCGACTCGCGCTTCAGGAACCAGACCCGCTGCTGGTAGAGGAAGTCCTTGTCGCCAAGGGCTCCGACCGGACAGAGGTCGACGACGTTGCCGGAGAGTTTGTTATCGAGGGGGAAGCCGGGGAAGACCGCGATCTCCTCCTTGGAGCCGCGGTTGATCACCATCAGCTCGCTCGTCCCCGACACCTCACGGGTGAACCGCACGCAGCGGGTGCACATGATGCAGCGGTCGACGAACAGCGTGACCGTCGGGCCGACGTCGCGGCGGCGGCTGTGAAAGGGATTCAGATCGGTGCGCCGCTCCGCCTGGCCGTGCTCGAAATGGTAGTCCTGAAGGAGGCACTCACCGGCCTTGTCGCAGATCGAACAATCGATCGGATGATCGATGAGCAGCGCTTCCTCGACGCGGGCCCGGCTGTCCTTGACCAGTGCCGTGTCGGTGACGATCACGGTGCCGTCCTTCGCCGGCGTCTGACAGCCGGGGACGAGCTTCGGCATCATCGTGATCTTGCCGGTGGCGGCGTCGCGGGTGCCAGTCTCGATGAGGCACATCCGGCAGCTGGCCACCACCGACAGCCCCGGGTGCCAGCAGTAATGGGGGATCTCCACGCCGGCGCGGCGCGCGACCTCGATGCAGTTGAGCCGCTCGTGAGCGCCGATCTCGATATCTTTACCGTCGACGATGACTGTGGGCATGTGGCGTGTTGGCAGGAGGGGCGAT
>SIAG01000020.1 GCA_009691925.1 Planctomycetaceae bacterium | reverse complement strand
ATGAGACGGCGGCGGCACTCAGTGGTGTCAACTTTGATCGGTCGTCGGAAATTTCAAGCCGTAGGAAAACACTTTCTCTGGACGGCGTCCGTACGCTCTCCCCGGCAGCGGCAGGGGCTCTCCGCCAGTGTGATGTTTTGTCGCTCGACGGCCTCACCTCACTCTCGCCCGCTGTGGCGGGCATTTTCGGGCAAAACGTGAATGACCTCTCCATCAACGGGATGAAACACCTTGATCCCGTCACCGCCGCCGCGATCGTTGCCCGCAGCGTCAGTGGAGATACCTGGGTGTTGAAGTCTCTAAGTCTGAAGGGCTTGACGTCTCTCTCGCCCGAGGTCGCCCGCGCACTCGCCGGCGGTGGCGTCGAAAAACTCGACTTCGACGGGGTGACCGCACTTTCCGCCGAGGCCGCGCGGGCACTTGAGCGTTTCTTCGGGAACGCGTCCTTCAACGGGCTCACGTCTCTCTCTCCCGGGGTGGCCGCTGCCCTCGGTGACACCGACCTGAAACAACTGTCGCTCGACGGTCTGACCGATCTCGATGCGGAGACGGCCAAGGCGCTTGCTGGCGATAAAGAGCGAAATCTGTCGCTCGACGGTCTCGCGAGCCTCTCGCCGGAGGCCGCGGCGGCTTTGGCGGGTCAATCGCTCTCGCTCGACGGACTCACGTCGCTCTCCCCGCACACCGCACGTGCACTGGCGCAGGGAAAATACCTCTCTCTCAACGGCCTTTCCGATCTACCAGCGGACGTGGCCGGTGCGCTCGCGGAGATGCGGGGGGAAAAGCTTTCGCTCGACGGCTTGAAGGAAATTTCACCCGCCGTAGCCGAGCTGCTGGTGAAGAGCCGGGTAACCACGGTCGAGCTTCGAGGCCTCGTGAATGCCTCGCCGGAGGTGCTGCGGACCCTGGATCGGTGCCGGCGCCAGCGAGGTCAAGGATCCGAGTTGGACATCCTCTTGTCGCGTGATGTGTTGCGGGAGATGTACCGGCTGCCGCTTGAACGGCTACGACGCATCGACGACGACGTGAACCGCTGACTCGCGGTCGACTCGAAAGAGCGACGGACCTCGATCGCCGCCCGTCACTCCGGCCGTTCCTGCGATGCCTGGCTCCTCGAGCGCCGACCGATGTCGCTCGGTGGTCCATGCAGCGACGTTATTTCCCAAACGCGACTCAAGCGTCAGCGCAGCAAGGACTTGTGGCACGTCTTCGGAAAAACCCCGGATGGTCGACGGCACGTGATTTCTCCAGGTCCTAGGCGGAGATTCAAGAATGACTGACGAGACGGCCAATTCGGACGAGCGGCGTCAATCGCCCCGAGAGCTTGAGCGGGTACCTGCCGGCAAGCTCTTCGGCGAACAGAAAGCGGTCGTGGCCGCCGGAGATGAGAAGCCCTGGCTGGCTCTGCGTGGCCGGGGGAAGCTCTGTGGCGACTCGTTCGCCCCGGTGATCGAATGGGCCGACGTTGAAGCCCTTCGATATCGCTGCCTTTTCTCTTCCGCCCGGCAGGCTGACCGATCCGCTGGACGCACCTGAACCTGGCACGGCCGCCCTCGCCGGCATGGTAATCTCGGTCGCATGACCCGCGCTCTCGCCCACACCCTCGTCGTCGCGATCCTCGCCGCGCTCCTCACCGTCGCCTTCTGGCGGAGCGGCTATGAGTTCCAGTGGGAAGGGGTATGGGCCTACCGGCAGAAGTTTGTCACCGGCTGGCTGACGACTGTCGCCATGAGCCTCGCGAGCCTTGTTCTGTCGGCGCTGGTCGGCCTCGTCACGGCCGTCGGACTGCGGTCGCGGTGGCCGCTCATCGAGGCCGCAGCGCGGGTCTATGTCGAGCTGATCCGCGGCACGCCGCTGCTCGTGCAGCTGCTGATCGGCTTCTATGTCGTCGCCAATGCGGTCGGCCTTGAAAATCGCTACGTCGTCGGGGCCCTCGTCCTTGCCCTCTTCAGTGGCGCCTACATGGCGGAGATTTTTCGCGGCGGCCTGGCCGCGATCCCCGCTGGCCAGCGTGATGCCGCCCGGGCGATCGGCCTCACCCCGTGGCAGAGCCTGCGGCTTGTCATCCTGCCGCAGGCGATCCGCCTTGTTCTCCCTGCTGTCGCCGGGCAGCTTGTCTCGCTCATCAAGGATTCGTCGCTCCTTTCGGTGATCGCCGTCAGCGAGCTGACCCTCGCCGCCCAGGAGGTCAACTCCTTCACCTACTCAACCCTCGAAAGCTACCTGCCGCTGGCCGCCGGCTACCTCCTCCTCACGCTCCCCCTCTCGGCGCTGTCGCGCTGGCTCGAGCGGCACTTCGCCTACGAGGCCGGCTGATGGAGCTTGTCGTCAAGGGTCTCACGCAGGCGTTTGGGGCGACGACCGTCCTCGATCGGCTCGATCTCACCACGGGCGACATCCGGGCGCTGGTCCTCGTCGGCCCCTCCGGCGGCGGCAAGACGACGCTTCTGCGAATCCTCGCCGGGCTCGATCTGCCTCTCGAGGGGAGCGTGAGCTTCGCCGGCGTGACGGTGCCGCGCGATGAAGCCGGGCTCCTCGCCTACAGGCGCAAGGTCGGCACCGTCTTCCAGGCCTACAACCTCTTCCCCCATCTCTCGGCCCTCGACAACCTCACCCTCCCCCTCGTCCACGTCCATGGCCTCTCCCCCGCGGCGGCCCGGAAACGGGTCGCTGAGCCGCTCGAGCGCTTCAAGCTCGCCGAGCATGCCCACAAGCGCCCGTCGCAGCTTTCCGGCGGGCAGAAGCAGCGGATCGCGATCCTCCGGGCCCTCGCCAGCCAGCCGGAGCGGCTGTTTCTCGACGAGCCGACGTCCGCCCTCGATCCGGAGATGACCGCCGAGGTCCTCGAGATGATCAGCGAACTCAAAGAGATCGGCACCCGGTTTGTGCTCGTGACGCACGAGATGGGCTTTGCCCGCCGGGTGGCAGACGAGGTGGCGTTTGTCGGCGGCGGCAAGGTCGTCGCCAGCGGCCCGGCGGCTACGATGTTCAAGCATTGCCCCGAGCCCCGCGTCCGCGAGTTCTTCGCGAGGATCCTCCCATGACCGATCGTGGTGCCTCCCCGCCCGCGCCGCTCCCCCTCGATCGCCCGAACGACACCGACCGCTTCGCCTGGGCCGACGATCCGCCCGTGCGGGCCTTCGTCGGGGCACTCGTCGCCGATGCGGTCGCGATGCCGGTCCACTGGTATTACGACCGGGCCGCCCTCGACCGCGACCATCCCGGGCTGTCGGGCTACGCCGCGCCGAAGCAGGTTCATCCCGACAGCATCCTGTGGCGGAGCCGGTATGAGCCGGCGGGCCCGGAGGGGGAGATCCTCCACGACCAGGCCCAATACTGGGGGCAGCGTGGGATTCATTACCACCAGCGCCTCGAGGCGGGGGAGAACACGCTCAACTCCAAGCTGGCCATCGAACTGGCGGCACTGGTAAGGCGCAACCGGCACTGGGACGCCGAACGCTGGCTGGGGGAATACGTCGCCTTCATGCGCCGCCCGGGGAGCCATCGCGATACCTACGTCGAGGAATACCACCGCCACTTCTTCACGAACCTCGCCCACGGCCGCAAGCCGATCAACTGCGGCGTCCGCGACGAACACATCGGCGGGCTTGTGCCGGTGGCGGCGCTCGTCGCAGCCCTCGGCGACCGCCACCCCGACCTGCGGGGAATCGTCCGCGAGCATGTAAATCTCACCCATAAGGACCGCGACGTTCTCGCCGCCGCCGATGTCCTCGTGCGGATCCTCGTCCGCGTCTGCCGGGGTGGGGCTCTGCGGGAGGCGATTCTCGAGGAGGCCACCGACTGGATCTCGGCGGCCAAGCTTGCCGGTTGGGCCGATCTACCCGATCGTACCGTCGTCGGCACCCGCCTCTCCACCGCCTGCTACATCCCTGATGCCTTCCCCGCCGCCCTTGTCCTCGCCTGGCGGCACCACGACAATTTCGCCGCCGGCGTCCTCGCCAACGCGCTGTGCGGCGGCGACAACTGCCACCGGGGCGCGGTCGTCGGGGCCCTGCTGGGGGCGGCTAATCCGATCCCCCGCCGGTTCCTGGAAGGACTGCGGGCCGGTGCTACGATTGAGGATATTTTCAGCCGATCTCCTCCGGGTGAGTCCGCATGACCTCCGTGGCCCCGTTCGCCGGTTCCCGCCATGAGCCGCTCCGGGAAAAAGCCCCCCTGCCGTTTGCCGCGATCGACGGCCTCGTCCCCACCAAGACCATCCTCCTCACCGCCGATCCGGCGGCGGCTAATCCGGTGGCCGAGAAGCGCGAGGAAATCCTCGCCTACTTCCACCGCACCTGCGAGCTCGACGAGAGGCTCTTCGACCTGATCCGCCACGAGGCGGCGTTTTTCGTCCGCCACGAGCCGCTGCGGCACCCGCCGATCTTCTATCTCGCTCATCCGGCGACGTTCTACGTCAACAAACTCTACGTCGCCCGGCTCTTCAAGAGCCGCATCGATCCCCGCATGGAGGCGATGATGGCGGTGGGGGTCGACGAGATGTCGTGGGACGATCTCAATGCCGCCCACTACGACTGGCCGAGCGTCGCTGCCGTTCGCGCTTACCGGCGCGAGGTTCGCCGCCGCGTCGACGCCTTCATTCGGTCGATGCCACTGGAACTGCCGATCCGCCAGGATTCGCCAGCGTGGATGATTTTGATGGGGATCGAACACGAGCGGATTCATCTGGAGACCTCGTCGGCGATTCTCCGCCAGATGCCCCTGGCCGATCTGCGGCGCGAAGAGGAGCTCAGCGCCGATGAACGGCGGCTGTGGCGCACCTGCCGCGAGCAGGGGCCAACGCCGGAGAACCCGTGGATCGAAGTGCCGGCGCGGACGGTGCGCCTCGGCAAGCGCGACGACGACAAGACCTACGGCTGGGACAACGAATACGGCACCGAGGAGGTCCATCTCCCTTCCTTTAGTGCCGCCCGGCAGCTCATCTCGAATGGTGAGTTCCTCGAGTTCGTTGCGGCCGGGGGCTACCAAGACGAGTCGTTTTGGACCGACGAGGGGCGCGGCTGGCTGCGCTACACGAAGGCGGAGCATCCGCGCTTCTGGCGGCATGAAGGAGGCGCGTGGAAGCAGCGCAACCTCCTCGACGAGATCCCCCTGCCGCTCGACTGGCCGGTGGAGGTCAATTGCCTCGAGGCCCAGGCGTGGTGCGCCTGGAAGCGGCAGGAGATCGGGCTCAACATCCAGCTCCCCACCGAGGCCCACTGGCAGGCCCTGCGGGCGGGAATCGACACCGATCAACCGCACTGGGAGAAGGCCCCCGGCAACGTGAACCTCGAGTGGTTCGCGTCGAGCTGCCCGGTGACGATGTTTCCGCAAGGCCAGCAAGGCCAGCAAGGCCAGCAAGGCCAGCAAGGCCAGCAAGGCCAGCAAGGCCAGCACGACTCACGTGGGGACTTCTGCGACGTCATCGGCAACGTCTGGCAGTGGACGCGGACGCCGATCATGCCCTTCAAGGGCTTCGAGGTCCATCCGCTCTACGACGACTTCTCCGTGCCGACGTTCGACGGCCGCCACAACCTCATCAAGGGGGGCGCGTGGATCTCGACCGGGAACGAAGCGCTGGCCAGCGCCCGCTATGCCTTCCGCCGGCATTTCTACCAGCACGCCGGCTTCCGGCCGATCATCGACGCCCCCGGCCACGACTGCGTCACCGAGGGCTCGAAGCTCTACGAGACCGACGTGCTCGTGACGCAGTATCTGGAGTTTCACTTCGGCCCCGAGGCCCTCGGTGTGCCGAACTTCCCCCGGGCCTGTGCAGAGGAAACCCTCCGCTTGGTCCCGATGGATCGGCGCCGTCGCTGCCTCGACATCGGTTGCTCGGTGGGGCGGTCGGCCTTCGAGCTCGCCCGGGCGTTCGAGCATGTCGATGCCATCGACTTTTCGGCCCGCTTTATCCAGTCGGGCGTCCGGCTCCAAGAGGGGGGCGAACTGCACTACGAGGTGCCGATCGAGGGGGAATTGACCGTTGCCCGGAGCGTGTCGCTGGAGCGCCTCGGCCTCGGCGATTTGCGTGGGAAGGTGGTTTTCATGCAGGGGGATGCCTGCAACCTGAAGAGCCTCTACACCGGCTACGACCTCGTCTTCGCCGGCAACCTTGTCGATCGGCTCTATGACCCGGGGATGTTCCTCGATCTGATCGCCGGGAGGGTCCTCCCCGGCGGTCTGCTCGTCATCACCTCCCCCTACACCTGGCTCGAGGAATACACGCCGAAATCGAAGTGGCTCGGCGGGCGGCGCGAGCATGGCGAAGCCCTCACAACCTTGACGGGGATCGGCCGGGCGTTGGAGGCCGATTTCGAATTGATCCACCGGTCCGACGTGCCGCTGGTGATCCGAGAAACCGCCCGCAAACACCAGCACTCGATCGCCGATCTGACGGCCTGGCGGCGGCGCGGGGCCAACTGAAGGCCGCCCCCCCTTCGATCGATTCCGAGTGACAGGGCCGACGGCGATCGGCTAAAGTCTCGGTTCCCTCCGGACACGCCGACCGTGGCAACTTCCCCCCCCGACCGATTCGATCCCTGCCGAGCCTGGCTCGAGATCGACCGTGCCGACCTCGCCGATCCGCGGCGGGTGCTGGGGCTCGTTCCCGGCGAGACCGACCCGATCGTCGTCCTCAAGGCGGCCGAGACTAGGCTCAAGGCCCTGAAAGGTCTCGCCGCCGGTCAGCATCACGCCGCGCGCGAAGGCTTGATCCTCCAGGTGGAGCAGGCCCGGGAGAAGGTCCTCTCGCAGATCGCCGCGGCGGGGGGAACCGGGAGCCCGGGAAAACCGGCAACTGCCGGCGGCGGATTCGCGATGCCCCCCCCGCCCCGCCGGCCCGACACACCGGAGCCCGACGGCCCGGCCACGGTCCTCTTCCCTTCCCCGGCCCATGCGGAGGATCCCGGGCACGCCCGCCCTTCGACCGCCGCCCCGCCGATCGTGCGCATCCGCCCCCGCCGCCCCGTCCGACGGCAGGGCAACGCCGCGATCTGGCTGTCGCTCCTGGCGATGCTAGGAAGCTTCGCCGCCGTAGCCGGTTTTATTTGGTGGCAGTCGAAGCAGGAGGAGCTCCGCCAGGCCAGACGGCAACAGACGGCCAAACGCTCTCCGCAGGAAAAGGAGGCAACCGACGATCGCCGTGGCGCTGGGGCCAAGCCACTCCCGGCGGATGCCGCGATCTCGTCGAGCGCCCCCCCGCTGCCGGTGAGAAAGCCGGTCGCCTCACCGGCCCCCAAGCCGTCGATGCCATCCAAGCCCCCCGTGCCGACGACGGTGGCCGCCGTCGAATCAGGTACGCCGGCCGACGCTGGCATGGGCGACGATCGCGCCCCGACTGCCCCGACTCCGGCCCCCATGGAAGACGAAGCGGGCCCTGAATCCGAGCCCCCCGCCGATGACGTCGCCGCCGGGAAAGCCGGCGCTCATGCGATGGCAGCCGATGCGATGGCAGCCGATGCGATGGCAGCCGATGCGATGACAGCCGATGCGATGACAGCCGATGCGATGACAGACGATGCAATGACAGACGATACGACGGCAGACGATCTGGCAGCCGCAGACCCTCCGGCCGAGGATGCCGAGGGGGAGGGTGAGATCGAAGGCGCGGTGACCGGGGCGCTGGCCGCCCTCCGGCAGGGAGACTTCGACACAGCCGATGCCCTCCTCGCCTCGGCCCTCGAAGGGGGGCGGAATCTTCCGGCCAAGCGGCGCGTCTCCGATTGGCAGACGCTCGCCCAATACGCCCGGGAGTTTGCCGACTTCCGCGAGAAGGCAATCGCGGCGGTCGAGCCGGGGAATGAGTTCGACGTCAACGGGAAAAAAGTCGCCGTCGTCGAGATCGATGACAAGAAGTTCATCTACCGCTTCCAGGGGCGCAACAAGACGACTCCCCGCAACAAGATCCCCTCCGGTATCGCTATGGCGATCGTGACGACCTGGTTCGACCATCGCGCCGCCAACCATCTCTACCTCGGGGCCTATCACGCCACGAAACCAGAGCCCGATCTGGCCAAGGCGCTCAGCCATTGGGAACGGGCCGAGAAGGGGGGGATCAGCGCCGAACCGCTGCTACGGCTCCTCGGCGACCCCGCGCTCCAGGAGGGGGCGAAGGCCTCCGAGCCGACCGACGAATGACCGGCCTTCGCCTCACCAGTTCTGCGTGAGGATGCCGACCAGCGCCCCCTGATCGAGCTCGAGCGGATTGCCCCGCAGGCTCGCGCCGCCGGAGTTTTCGGCGAGCCAGCCGATCCGCTCCCGGTCGAGCCCCACCTCCGACAGCCGGCGCGGGAGGCCGGCCAGGGCACACAGGCCTTCGATCCTGGCGATGAACGCCGTCGCCGCGGTCGCATCGACGGGGGAGGCCCCCGGGTCGATCGCCCGCTCGAGCCGGGCGTAATCCGCCGCCGCAATGGCTGCGTTGACCGCCAGCGCCACCGGGAGGAGGAGCCCGCAGGCCAGACCGTGCGGCGTGCCGCACTCCACCCCGAGCGCCGCCGCCACGCCGTGGGCCATGCCGAGGCCGGAGTTGGTCAGAGCCATCCCCGACATGAGCGCCGCATGGCTCATCGCGCTCCGCGCCGCGCCATCGGATGGATCTTGGAGCACCCGCGGCAGGGCTTGCACGGCCCGCGGCAGCGCCTCGAGCACAAGGGCCCGGGGAAGCGGCCGGCGGACGCGGCAGATGAACGACTCGATGAGCTGCGTGATGCAGTCGAGCCCGGCGGCCGCCACCGTCGCGCGGTCGCAGCCGGCGGTCAGGTCGGGATCAATGACGACGGCGCGCGGCACCATGAGGGGGCTGCGGAGGCTCTTCTTGAAGCGCCGCCGCGGGCAGGAGATGACGGCATTCCGCGTCGCCTCGGCGCCGGTGCCGGCAGTCGTCGGCACGGCGACCAGCGGCAGCGGCGTGACCTCGATCGGGATTCCCCGCCCCACCCCCTCGAGCCGGTCGACGACGAGCGGATCGTAAGCCTCGGCGCCGAGCCCGGCGGGGAGGTTCGTGGCGAGGGCCGCGACGGCCTTGGCCAAATCGATTGCCGACCCCCCCCCGACGGCGACGACAACGACCCCCTCTCGCCCCTCCGCCGGGAGCGAGGCGAGGGCCCGGGCCACGTCGGCCACGGTCGGCTCACCGGTGCTGACGGCGACAAGCTCGGTGGCGAGGCCGGCGCGCCCGAGGCTGGCCTCGATCGCTGCGCGATGGGGCCCGTCGACGAGGCTCCGACGCCCCCCGACGAGCCACACGTGCCTCCCGAGGAGCGCCGCCACCTCCCCCAAGTCGGCGATCCGGCCGGCCCCGAACCGGATCACCGGCGGCGCGACGAAGTCCCAAGCCCCGGGATCGATCGCCGCGCCGTCGATTACACTCGTGTCTTTGCCATCCATGCTCCGCCGTTCCTTTCCTGCTCCACCACCGCGACAAAACCGCTTCCAGAGGACGCTGCCACGAGGATGACGATCGACGCCCTGGAGATCCCCCCCTGCCGCCGGCCGGTGGTGGGATCGATCCGTCCCCCCGGTTCCAAGAGCATCACCAACCGGGCCCTCGTTTGTGCGGCGCTGGCCCAGGGAACCTCGACGCTCTTCGGCGCCCTCGCAAGTCAGGATACCCGGGTGATGGTAGACGGACTGCGGGCCCTCGGCATCGGTGTCGAGCCCGACTGGCCGGCCGGCCGGATCGTCGTCCACGGCTCGGGCGGCCGGATCCCCGCCACGGCCACCACGCTCGACTGCGCCGCCAGCGGCACGACGATCCGGTTCCTCGCCGCGGTCTGTGGCCTGGGCCAGGGGACCTACCGGCTGGACGGCACAGCGCGGATGCGGAAGCGGCCGATCGGTGATCTCCTCGACGCCCTCCGCGCCCTTGGGGTCGAGGCAAGCGCCGAAAGCCCGGGCGGCTGCCCGCCGGTGGTGATCCGGTCCCCCGGCATGCCGGGGGGCGCCACCACCGTCCGCGGCGCGACGTCGAGCCAGTTCGCCAGTGCCCTGGCGATGGTCGCCCCCTGCACCCCGGCGGGCATGACGATCGACTTCGAGGGACGCCTCGTCTCGCTCCCCTACCTCGAGATGACCCGGCGCGTGATGGCCGATTTCGGCGCCGCCTGTCGGGTCGACACCCCGACGCGCTGGTCGATCCCGGCTGGAAGGTATCTCGGCCAGACCTACGCCATCGAGCCCGACGCGTCGGCCGCGAGCTACTTCCTCGCCGCTGCGGCGATCACCGGCGGGAGCGTGACCGTCGAGGGGCTGTCGCGGCGGAGCATGCAGGGCGACGTTGACTTCGCCGCGGCACTCGAGCGGATGGGGTGCACGCTTGAGTGGCACGAATCGGGGGATCATCCGGCCGACGATGCCGTGACCGTCTCGGGCCGGGCCTCACACGGCATCGACATCGACATGAACGCAATCAGCGATACGGTGCCGACGCTCGGCGTCGTCGCGCTGTTTGCCGACGGGCCGACGACGATCCGCCATGTCGCCCACATCCGCGACAAGGAGACCGACCGGATCGGCGATCTAGCCCGAGAGCTGTCTCGTCTCGGCGCCCGGATCGAGGAGCGGCCCGACGGGCTGACGGTCCATCCCGGTGCGCTGAGGCCGGCGGAGCTGGCGACCTACGACGACCATCGGATGGCTATGAGCCTGGCCCTTGCCGGGCTCGTCGTCCCCGGCGTGCGGATCCTCGATCCGCTCTGCACCGGTAAGACGTTTCCAGGGTATTGGCAGGAGTTAGCGACGCTCGCCGCCCTCGACACGGGCGCGTGGCCCGAGGCGCTGCGATCCTGACGAACCGTCGTCGCGAGGCGTCAGTCAGAGCCGAAAGCGCCGTCGCACCCGCCGCTGCCCCCCACGCCCGACCGAGCGAGGACGAGCGAGGCCCGGGCGAGGAGCAGATCGACACGCTCCTCCAGGGAGGGCTCCGCGGCGGGCTCGGAACGGCTCGCGTCGTGAATGGCCGCCCCTGCCCCGGCAGCCCCACCGCGGGCAGGAAATCCTCCGCCGCAATGGCGGCAGAAGACCTTCTTGCCGAGGAGCGTTACCCGGATGCGAAGCGACCGGCCGCAGATTGGACAGGACTGGAAGAAATGCACGGGAAAGCTCCTCCGCACACGCGTGCGCTCGCGGAAACGATACGCCTCAACCCCCAGCTGGCAAGTCTACCGGCGACGCCCGCCAACACCAAGATCGACCGGCGCGGGAAAGCTGGCCCGCGTCGATGCCGATCGATTACATTGTGAAGGTCCTTCCAATCCGTTTCTGCCGAGCGGCAGCTGATGAACCGTCCGTGGTACGCCCCTCTCGTGGTCGTCTTTTGGCTGGTGACCACCGGCTGGCTGTTCCTTTCCAAGATCCTCCCCGCGATCCTTCCCGGCGCCCCACCGGGCCATCAGGCCCACTACACGGCCGACGGGCAGGTCGTCCCCGTGGCCTGGAGCGTGATCCTCGACGACAAACCGCTCGGCTGGTCGATCAGCCGGGCCGATCGGCTCGCCGGCGGGGCGATGCGGGTCGAGAGTCTCCTCCATTTCGACCATCTCCCCATCGGGCAACTCCTCCCCGCCTGGACGCGGCTCCTCGTCCGCCAGTCGGTGCCTGCGTCCGCCGTGCTCACGCTCGAGGCGAGAGGGCGGATGGAGATCGACCGGACCGGCCAGCTGACATCCTTCAGTTCGGCAATCGATCTACCGGGGAGCGACGGCCGGATCCTCCTCACGGGGACGGTCAACGACGGGGAGGTGACGATCGTCATCCGCTCCGGCGAGATGTTCTACGAGACGAAGCGGTTCCTCCCCGAGACGATGGTCCTCGGCGACGAACTCTCCCCCCATGCGACGCTCCCCGGCCTCGTGCCCGGACGGCAGTGGACCGTTCCGGTCTACAGCCCGCTCCGCCCCGCCCAATCGCCGATCGAGATCCTTCACGCCGAGGTCGACGGGAGCGAGACGATCTTCTGGGATGACCATCTCGTCACCGTCGACGTCGTCTCCTACCGTGACGATCCGGCGTCCCACCGGGAGCCGCGGGCCCGGCTGCTGGTCGACCGCACCGGCCGCGTGCTGCGTCAGGAGGCGACGACGATAGGGCGGAAGCTCGTCTTCGTACGCCGCACCGACGCCGCGGCCGAGACGCTCGCCGCGAATCTCGCGAAGCTGGGCGATTCGCCGGCCGGCCGTTCCCTCCCGGCCGCCGCCGACGGCGGGGAGTCACCATGATCGCCTTCGAAGGGGTGACGCGCTCGTACGGCGAGAAGCTCGCCGTGGCGGGCCTCGATCTGACGATTCCGCGCGGGGAGCTGTTTGCCCTCCTCGGCCCCAATGGCGCTGGGAAGACGACGACGATCAAGATGCTCGTCGGCCTGCTGCGGCCATCGCGAGGCACCGTGCAGGTCGCCGGGCACGACCTCGTCCGGGATCCGCGGGCCGCCCATCTTCACCTCGGCTACGTCCCCGACGAGCCGTGCCTCTACGAGAAGCTGACGGGCCGTGAGTTCCTGTGGTTCATCGCCGACATGTTCGGGATGCCGAAAGCCGCCGCCGAGAAACGGATCGCCGCGGAGATCAGCAATTTCGAACTCGGGGAATTCGCTGACGACCTCGCGGAGAGCTACTCCCTCGGGATGCGTCAACGGCTCGTGTTCGCCTCCTCGCTCCTCCACGACCCCGATGTCCTCGTGCTCGACGAGCCGATGGTCGGTCTCGATCCGCGCAGCGTGCGGATCGTCAAGGATCTTCTCCGGGAAAGGACCCGCGGCGGAATGACCGTCTTCATGTCGACCCACACCCTGGCGATGGCCGAGGAGCTGGCCGATCGGGTCGGGATCATGGTCCGTGGCCGGCTGCAGTTCCTCGGTACCGTCGTCGATCTCCGCGCCCGGGGGAGCGGCTCGGTCGAGGGTGCCGGGGGCGGCGAGTCGCGGAGCCTCGAACAGCTGTACCTCGAGATCACGTCGACCGACGGCCCCGGGTCGTCGCCATGATGCCTCCTCCCGCCCCCGACGCCGTTCCCAGGCCGATCAGCAGCGGCGCGGAATCGGGGATTTTCCTCCGCCTCCGCTGGCTCATCGCCCGTTCGACGGTGGGCGAGATGCTCCGCACGTCGCGCCTGCGGGTGTCGCTGGTGATCCTGTTGAGTGCTCTCTTCTGGGGATCGCTCTTCGGGCTGTTCCACGAGGCCTTCACCTTCGTCGATTCGCTCCACGCGGAGGTGATCTCGCTCCTCTTCAATGCCTTCTTCTCGTCGCTCATGGTGATGCTCGTCTTCTCCACCGGCATCCTCCTCTACAGCGGGCTCTACACGACGCCAGAGGCGCGGCTGCTGCTGACGCTGCCGGTCCGATCGGAGACGATCTTCGCCCACAAGTTCCAGGAGGCGTTCTGGTTCTCGAGCTGGGGATTCATTCTCCTCGGCAGCCCGATGCTCACCGCCTACGGCGTGGTCCGTCACGCTCCCTGGCCGTTCTTCGTGCTCATCATCCCCTTCATGGTGGCGTTCGTCGCCATCCCCGCGACACTCGGGGGGATCGTCTGCATGGCACTGGTCGCGTGGATGCCGCGGCTGCGGCTCCACGCCCTCTCGATCGCCGTCGGTGCCGCCCTCGTGGCAATGATCGGCCTCGCCTGGATGGCGCTGGCCTCCCCCCGTGCCGATGCGATGTCGGCCGCCTGGTTCGAGCAGGCCTTCTCCCGGCTCTCGATCACCGAGCAGCGGATGCTGCCGAGCTGGTGGCTCTCCAGCGGGCTCATCGAGGCCGCCGCCCGCGCCAAGGACGGCACGGTGGCCCGCCACCAGACCGAGGCCCTCCGCTTCCTCGCCGTCCTCGTCTCCAACGCGCTGATACTCCAGTTGGTGGGGCGCCAGGTCGCCGCCCGCCTCCACCGTCTCGGCGCCAGCCAGCTCGTCAGCGAGATCCCCACCCGCCGGCAGCGCCGGATGAGCTGGTTCGACGAGCTCCTCTCCCGCGCCGGCACGGATCGTGGCCGGCCGCTCCGGCTCTTAATTGTCAAGGATCTGCGGATCTTCCGCCGCGACATTTCGCAGTGGTCGCAGTTCGTGATTTTCTTCGGCCTCCTCGGCCTCTATTTCTGGAACGTCCGGGTCTTCAATTACCAGCATGCCTACGCGGCGATGATCGGATTTCTGAATCTCGCCGTCGTCGGGCTGATCCTCTCGACGTTCACAACCCGCTTCGTGTTCCCGATGATCAGCCTCGAAGGGCGCCGGTTCTGGATCCTCGGCCTCCTCCCAGTGAACCGCGACCAGATCGTGTGGTCGAAGTTTATCTTCTCCTTCGTCGGCGGCATCGTTCCCTGCTGCCTCCTCGTGGCATTGAGCGACACGATGCTGGGCATCGAGCCGTGGCTGATCGCCCTCCACGAGGTCTGCTGTGTGGTGCTGTGCGCCGGGCTGTCCGGGATCGCCGTCGGGATTGGCGCCCGGATGCCCGATCTGCGCGAGGTCTCGCCGTCGAAGATCGCGTCGGGATTCGGGGGGACGTTGAGCCTCGTGATCAGTTCGCTGTTCATCATCGCCGTCGTGCTCGTGACGGCGGTGCCGGTTCACATCCGCTTCGCCGCCCAGGAGCGGGGATTCGCCGCGGCGGGCTGGACCGGGGCCGACCGGGGAGTGGCGCTGGGGCTGGCCGCAGCCATCGTTCTGGGACTCCTGGCGACCTTCCTTCCCCTCGTCCTTGGCCTCCGCGCCTTCCGCCGGCTGGAGCCGTGAACTTCCCCCTCAGGCCGTTAGCCGGAGGGGCAATCTGCGGTTCTCCTCTGGACAGGAGAGCGGCGAGCGAGTTTCCTGACTGCTTGCCCCTTGTCGGCCGTGGAACAGCGATCCACGGGCACCAACCACGTCGAAAACGGGTCGGGGGATGCGTCCCATGCCCCGCAATGTCATGCTCGACCATGCAACCGTCGCCGGAATTGGCCGCATGCCCCTCGGTTTTTCATCCTCCAATCGGCGTTCCACGCCGGAACAAGCCCTCTCTCCAAAGGGGCCAGCCGCCCCGACCGCCAGGTTGGGGGCGGTGCAGTATCTGAATACCAAGCCGCTCGTCCACGGCCTCGCCGGCCCTGGAATCGCCCTGAAATACGATTTCCCCAGCCGATTGGCCGACCAACTCGCTGCCGGCAGCCTCGACGTCGCCCTCATCCCATCGATCGAGTTCTTCCGGGGAGATGCCTACCGACTCGTCTCCGACGCCTGCATCGGCTGCCGCGGGCCGGTGATGAGCGTGAAGGTTTTCTTCCGCAAGCGCCCCGACCGGATCGACACCCTAGCCGTCGACGAAGGCTCGCGGACGAGCATCGCCCTGGCGCGGATCCTTCTGGCCCACCGTTGCGGCGTGGCCCCCCAGATCAATGTCTTGCCGCTGGAGGACGACATCTCCGCCACGACCGCGGATGCCGTCCTGTTGATTGGTGATCGGGCGATCGGCGGGCAGCGGGGCAACTTCGAGGCCGTCTGGGATCTCGGCGAGGAATGGTGCCGTTGGACCGGCTTGCCGTTCGTGTTCGCCGTCTGGGCAGCGCGGCGCGACGTCCCGGAGGCCACGCTCCGGCGACTCGAGCCGGTCCTCGCGGCCGCCCGGGACGCCGGCCGGGCCAACTTTGCCTCGATCGCGGCCGCCGAGGCGAAGGGGCACGGCCTCACTGTTCCCCAGTGCCTCGGCTATCTGCGCGATAACCTCCACTACGATCTCGGTCTTAGAGAGCGGGAGGGCCTTGCCCTGTTCCACGACCGGGCCGCGGCCCTCTCCCTCGCCCCGCAGGGGATCGACCTCGATCGGGCCCTCGCCCTCCCCGGGGCGCCGATGTCACACTTGCCAGGGCCTTCCCCCCTGCGGACCCCACCACCATGACGCCACCCATCGACCGCATCCTGGCCGACACCGTTTCCGGAGGGAGACTGTCGCCCGCCGACGCCCTCGTCCTCCTCCAGTCGCCGCATCTGGCCTCGATCGGTCGGGCCGCCAACGCCGTTACGACGCACCTCCATCCGGAGCCGTATCGCACCTACAACATCGACCGCAACATCAACTACACTAACGTCTGCACGGCGGTGTGTGACTTCTGCGCCTTCTACCGGCCGCCGAAGCATGCCGAGGGCTACGTCCTCGACCGCGAAGTGCTGATGGGGAAGATCGCCGAAATGGTCTCCGTTGGCGGCGACCAGATCCTCCTTCAGGGCGGGCTCCATCCGACGCTGGAGCTGGAGTGGTATGAAGACCTCCTCCGCGACATTAAGGCCCGCTTTCCGCAGGTCAATGTCCACGGCTTTTCGCCGCCGGAGATCTATCACTTCACGAAGATCTCCAAGCGCCCCCTGCGGGAGGTGCTCGAGCGCCTTGCCCGGGCCGGCCTCGGCTCGCTCCCCGGCGGCGGCGGCGAGATCCTCGTCGACCGGGTGCGGAAGGTGATCACGCGTGGCAAGGTCCTCACCGACGACTGGCTCAACGTCCACCGTGAGTGGCACGCTGTCGGGGGGCGGAGCACCGCGACGATGATGTTTGGCCATGTCGAGACGCTCGCCGAGCGTGTCGAGCATCTCGAGCGGATCCGCGAACTCCAAGACGAGACGGGTGGCTTGACGGCCTTCATCTGCTGGTCGTTTCAGCCCGAGAACACCGACCTGGCGACGATCCCGCCGGCCGGACCGTTTGACTACCTGCGAACGCAGGCCGTCGCCCGGCTGTTCCTCGACAACGTCCCCAATATCCAGTCGAGCTGGGTCACGCAAGGGAAAGAGATCGGCCAACTCGCCCTTCTCTTCGGCGCCAACGACATGGGGAGCTTGATGCTTGAGGAGAACGTCGTCAGCGCCGCCGGCACCGTCCACCACCTCACGCTCGCCGAGATGCGCTCGGCGATCTCGGAGCTCGGCTGGATCCCACGGCGTCGCAATGTGTTCTACGAACTGTTCGAAGACGAGGCCGACGGCCCCCTTCCCGCGGTGCTTCCGGCGGCGGCTGTCTCGTGCGGTCCCTCGGGCTGCGGGTCGACCGGAAGCGCACTGCTCCAGCCGAGCCTCGTGTCGGCTGCGGCGAAGTCGTGAGCCGAGCCCAACCGCTCTATCTCCGGGCCCGATGGATCGTGCCCGTCGGCCAGCGGACAATAGAAGATGGCTGGCTGCGGATCGAGCGTGGCCGGATCGCGGCGATCGGTCGGCGAAAGCTCTCCGGGGGCTCGCCTCGCGACCGGACGATTGACCTCGGAGATGCGATCATCCTTCCTGGCCTGGTTAACGCCCATACGCACCTCGAGTTCTCCGATCTCGAGAAGCCGCTCGATGCCGAAGGGGGCCTCCCCGGTTGGATCGCCCGTGTCGTCGCCCTCCGCCGGGCCCGGCCATCAGGGCCGGAGGAAGCGGCCCGGCTCGCTGGCAGCCTCCGCGCCGGCCTCGCCGAGAGCCTCGAGGCTGGCGTGACGACGATCGGCGACATCGCCACCGCCATCCCGCGCGAGGGCTATCCGTCGGTCGGCCCGCGGCTGCGCATCTATCGCGAGGCGCTCGGGCTATCGTTCCTCGGCGGGAGCCTTCCTGGGTTCATGGCCCGCGACCTCGATCGGCTCGGGGATTCCGCCGGGATCTCCCCCCATGCCCCGATGACCGTCTCGAGAGCCCTCGGCGGGGCGCTGCTTCGCGAGGCAGCCAAGCGCGATCTTCCCGTGACAATGCACCTCGCGGAGAGCCTCGCGGAACTCGCCTACGTCACCGGCGGCGGCGGGCCGTTTCGCGATCTGTTTGCAACCCTCGGCGCCTGGCCGGCCGATCGGCCGCCGCCGGTGCTCCCGCCCTCGGACTGGATCAGCAGGCTGGCGCGCGTGCGCCGCGGGAGCGTCGTCCATGGCACGTTCCTCGGGGAGCCCCCCGATGCCACCGCCCTCGACCGTCTTGCCCGCCACCGCGACCGGCTCGGCGTCGTTGTCTGTCCACGCACCACCAGGCTTCTCTCCGGGCAACTCCCGCCGGTGGAGCGATTTCTCGCGGCCGGGATCCGCGTGGCGCTCGGCACCGACAGCCGGGCTTCGAACCCCGATCTTTCGGTCCTCGGAGAGGCCCGTGAGCTCGTTGGCTCAGGCGTCGTGTCGCCGGGAGAAGCCTTACGGATGATGACTTCCGACGCCGCCTGGAACGTGGCGCACGAAGTGCGAGCCGGATCGATCGCCGTCGGCCGCCCCGCCGATCTCGTCGTCCTCGCCCCTTCGGGCCCATTCACCGATCCCCTCGATGCGATCCTCCGCCCCGACACCCGCGTCGCGGCCACGCTTCGAGCGGGCCGAGTTCTCCACGGCCATGTCACCAGCGGGTGAGGTCGGCGACGGGGGCTCAGGGGCTCCCGGCGTTAACGCCGCTTCAAACAAGGAGGAAACGCAGTCGGGGGCTTCCCGTCGGCCTCTGCGATCTTCCGCCGCGTCGACGAAATCGAGCCAAACCGAGCCAAATCGAGACCTCTCACCAGAAAGTCAGCGACCTGTCGCGGTCGACCTGTCCCGAAATGACTCGAAATGGCTCGGAATCTTGGGGAGAACCGACCGGGATTCAGCCTTCGTCCCCTTCCTCGTGAGAGCCGTGGCCAGGCCAACCGTCCTCACTGGGTGCTCAGTGAAAGATCTCGTGGAGCGACATCACGCCCGCCGGCTCTCGTCCATGCGGAGGAGTTCGTCCATCAGTTCCTCCGGACCGCGGAAAGAAGTCGCCCGAAGGGCGTCAAACGACGCGCGGAGGGAGACCAGCCCCTTTTCGGCCGCGGCCGCCAGGATTCCGACCGTGTCGACGGTGGTCAATCGTAAGTCGCGAGCCACCCGAGTGCCATACCGCTCGTCGATCAGCAGAAGTTTGGCAGCGCGATCCAGGGCCGCGGCGATCGCCGCCGATTCCCCCGGCCCGAGTTTCGGATCGGCAAGCGAACTGACGTGGTCGATCACGGTGATCCACGACGGAATCGTCGTAGCCCAATCACGTACCAAACTCGGCGACCGGCGGTGCGCCAGTTCCCGAATCACTTCGGCAGGGACAAGCAGCGTCTCAAAGAGCGCCGGAAGCACATGCTTCTCGCCAATGAGGACGAGGTAGTGGATCGGCGAGGTGTCGGAGACAACCTTCATCCGTCGATCAGTCGGCGGAACGTCGCGATCTGATCGGCGAGCTCTTCCGCGCGAGGAAGATCCTCGACGACCTTGTGCCGCTTGAGGAGGCCGTCGGTTTCATGCCGCTCGAGCCCGAGGGAGAGCCCGAGTTGGTGGTGTGTAATTCGCTCCTGCCGGTAGAGTTCCACGAGAGCCGCTTCCTTGGCCACCACGTCAAGGTCGGCGAGTTCCCGACGGAGTTGCTCTTCCACCGAAGCCGGCAGGTCGAAGCTGATGGACACGGCAAAATCCTCGTGAGTCCGGGCGACTTTCTGATTCTATCTGACTGGCGTCAGGCCCGGCCAGATTGGTCGATCGCAACTCGTGCCCCTTTGCGGAGCCCCACAGGAGCCAATAAGCCCATGAAAAAATCCATTCCGGAAAGCGGATGGGGTGGGATTCGAAGCGGTTTCCGTAAGCCCTCGTGGGAGCAGCCACTTACGTCACGGCGACTTCGGGGGCGAAGCAAAAGGCGAAGCAGTTTGCCCCCCTGCCCTCTTTGGCGGGGGCCTCGCTGCAGCACCAGCCGACCAAGCCGAGCGATTGGGGGTCCTGATGGAGGCCGAGGCGACCCCGCCCGAGGTGGCTGAGCTGGCCGCCGTCTGGCACCGTTTGCCCGATGCCGTCCGGGCTGGGATCGTAGCCATGGTGCGGGCCTCGGGCGGGTAAGGCCGGGCAGGGCGACGAGCGATCGGGAACTCCCCAAAGATCTGATCGGCAGTCTTCGTCGCCATTGGCAGGCCTGAACCTTGGTGCCGGGCCCTCATCGCCCGGGAAGAACCCTTTCCCGGGGCTGCCGCGCGGATTCGATTCCCCTTCCGCCGCCTATGAAAATCCCACTCCGAACCGATTTCTTGACGGAAATGAGAGCCTTTCCTACGGTGGATCCCAAGAGCGGCGATGTGCCATCTTCTGAGAGGTCTTCCGAGGAGATGTCCATTGAACCGGCGAAACACCAAAAAGCCTCACCACGCTTCTGCACTGCGCATGGTGATTGAGTCCCTCGAAACCCGGGCGATGCTCGCTGGCGTGGGGCCCGAATCGTGGAGCGCGCCTGGGATTGCTCCCGCTCCCCTCGGCACCGGGGCACTTTTTTCCAGCGGAGTCATTCTGACTTGTTCGAGCCCCACGCCCGGCTCGTCTGGCACCGCCTCGCCTCCTGCCCCAACCTCAGGCTCTGGCGGCACGACGCCCGGTGGCGATCTGTGGCTCGCCTACAGCGGTGGATCTGGGGCTGGAGGCTCGACGTCCGGCTCCGCCGGTGGCGTGAATACCGACGGCCCAACGCTGTCGTCGCAGTACAACGGCGGCTCGGGCGCTGGCCGTCAGGGCAATGGCACCGTTGGCCCCCTGACGAACGCCGAACTCTGGCGTTTGTACTGGTCGGGTGCTGGGGCCGGTTCCTCGTCGTCCGGCTCCGATGAAGGCTCTCTCGCAGACGACCCGGCCATTTCGGCTCAGTACACCGGCGGCTCGGGCGGCGGCCGCATCACGCCATTGGTCTACAACCCCGAGAGCGACGGCCCGCCCGTCTTCCACTCTGGCGTGTGGACAGGCGATGACGGGAGCGTGCAGTTCGTCCAGACGGCGGATACCGGGAATCAGGGAACGGGCGAGGGTGATGGGAGCCAGGGCGACGACAAATCGCGGGCAAGATCTTGGTGGGGGATTCGGGGGTGGTTCCTCGGCGACGAACCCATTGATGACGGGGGGTCGCAGGTTGTCCAAGCGGCCGACACAGGGCGGACGCAGAGGGGAGTAGGCACAACCGCAGGCGACTGGCTCGACAGGAATTTCGGCGGCGGCACCTTCGGTGAACCGGATTTATC
>SIAG01000019.1 GCA_009691925.1 Planctomycetaceae bacterium | reverse complement strand
CGCACTTTCGCGCGAAGGCCCCGATCGGCTAGCGTGCGGTCATGACCAAAAAGTCGCTCCAACACGAACTGGGCAAGAAGTGGCCGTTTGAGTCGCCCGAGAAGGAGGCGATGCTCAACATCGTCCGCACCGGGGACCAGTTTCAGAACCGCATCGGCAAACTCTTCCGCACCTTCGGGCTGACCGGATCGCAGCACAACGTCCTGCGGATCCTCGCACGAGCAAACCTCGATCACGAAGTTCCCGGATACGCTCACGGAAAACTCATGAAAAAGACATCGTTTTCTAGCCGGATGCTCACTCGCGGCTGACGGTGAAATGGTTATGTTCATCATCAAACCGGACCGAGGAGCACTTCGCGCCTCCGTTCCCCCCTGCATCCCAGGACGCTTTCATGAACACCTTGCCCCGGTCGGCATCGCCCCTCCCAAGGCCGCGCGCGTTCACACTCGTCGAGCTGCTCGTGGTGATCGCCATTATCGGCACCCTTGTGGGGCTCCTTCTGCCGGCCGTGCAGGCGGCCCGCGAGGCGGCACGGCGCACCAGTTGCACCAACAACATGCGGCAGATCGGCCTGTCGTTCCAAAACTACGCCACGGCCTTCAGCAGGCTGCCCAACTCCCGCCCCGTCGCCAAGACGACGCCGGCGAGCGTGATGAGTTGGCCGGTCCTGGTGCTCGATTACTTCGAGGAGGGATCCCTGGGCCGCCTCTACGACAAGACGGTCCCTTGGAACACCGGGGCCAACGCCGTCACCGGTCAGACCGTGGTTCCGCTGTTTGTGTGCGCGTCGGGGCCCGGTGCGGCGCGGCTCCCAGCGGCGGGGACCGGCAAGGACATCGACGGCAAGGTGATGGGGCCGCTCGACTACATCGTGATGCACCGCCTCCGCCACCGGTTTTACACCGCCAACGGTCTCACCAACCCCGCCGGCACGGCCGACCACGACGGTCCTCTGGTCAACGGCCGCGACAGCAAGCTCGCGGAGATCGTCGACGGCCTCAGCCATACGATCATGGTGATGGAGAGCGCGGGGCGGCCGAACCACTACCTGGTGAAGAAGGCACAAAACAAACTTCTACCCCGTCCCGAGGGCTTCGGCTGGACCGATCCCGACGGCGCCGCCGGATCGATGGACGGCACCGACGCGGTGACCGGCGCCATCAACGGCACCAGTGGCACAGGGAAGTGCATCATGAGCTGCAACAACGACAGCGAGCCTTACGCCTTCCATCCCAGCGGCATGAACGTGGCGATGGCCGACGGGTCGGCCCGGTTCATCGTCGATTCGATCCCGCCGGAAGTGTTCGCGGCCCTGCTGACGGCCAAGGGGGGCGACCACCCGGGCGGCGACTATTGAGCCGAGCGTCATCCCGTGCCGGAAGGAGGTCCGGTGGCCCACCGCTTCCGGACCGAACGGCGCGGTGATTGAGGGCAGGTTGCGGGCGGGGTACTTCCAGACTTTCGGCTGGGGGCGATAATGCCCCACCGGAGGATCAAGCGATGGCGAAAGCAACCTGCCCCGTAACCCGTGCTGAGTTTCTCGAGAAGGCCACCCCGATCACCGTGGTCATCAACGGCGTCGTCATGGAGGCCCTCGTGCGGGAGTTTTCCACCGGCTCCCTCGGCTGGTACTCGGGCGGCACGATCGCCGTCTCCGTCGGCAGCACGCGGGTCGACGTTCAGATTGGCCTCAACATGACGGTGGCCGGCTCAAAGGACCTGCCGAAGAAGCGGAAGTGAGCGGCCGCGGAGCGCTTGAGCGCCGGTTGGCCCGCGCTGGAAGGCATGGCGTGCACCCGCCGGCCGGTCAGCGGGTGAGCGAGAGGACGCCGACAGCGAGGCGGCCGTCGGTGTGGAAGGGATCGCCGCCGCCGTTGGTGCCGCGGAGCTCGCGGTGGAAGCGGTCGACCCAGTAGTAGCCGTGGAGCGTGCCGGCATGGTGGGTGTCGACGAGGAGCTTGTTGCGCTCCCGATCGACCTCAGCGCCGATGCGGTGCGTGATCCCACCCGTTGTCCGGCTGATCTCCACCCGCTCGTCGTAGGTTGCCGCACCGAGCCACAACGGCTCGCCATCCTCATCGACCGCTTCCGACCGCCAGAAGCGGACATGATGGCGTTGTTTGGGGCTTTGCCCCACCGGCTGCTCGAAGGCCAGATCCTGCTTCCTGTCCCACACGAAAAGGTCGCTCACCGGTGCATGTGGATAGGGTTTCTTGAGGACGACGTCGGCGGCGATTTGAATCGACGAGTCGAGCGTGATCGGATCGGCGGCATACCATCCGCCCCGGGCGAGCGCGTGATGGAGCTCCCGATCGGATCCCACAAACGCCACGTTGATCGGATCCCCCGCGTGGCCGCGGCCGGTCTTTGTTCTCCGCGGCGCGCTGGCCAACGCCGGGTGGGGCGCGACGAAGCGGTCGACCGCGGCCGGGGCGTTGGCGGCAGACTCGGTGACCGGGGCCGGGTCAACCTTCGCATCCTCTGCCGCCACGGCCTTCCCGGAAGGCAGCGCCCCGAAAGGGAGCGTCACCGCGAGCATCCAACCAGCAGCAGCCAGCGGCGTGCACCGGGACGTCCGTCGGGCCCGCGGCCGGGAGATGAACGGGATGAACATGTTCATGGGCACCTCTACGGCTGGGGAAAGCGCGGGGAGGGTAGTGCTCTGGCCGCCGCGCCTCAAGCCCGATCGGCGGCCCACTGGGGTATGCTCGCCGGGGGGGAGCGACGCAATGGTTGAATCAGATTGCTCCTTGGAAGCCAATGCCATCATCCCCGCCGGGTCGACAGCGTGGTATCTCAATCTCGTCGACGAAGCGGGGCTCGTCGTCAGCGGCGAGCATGCCGTACGGTGAGCGTGCGGACGCTGTTAGCGTCTCAAGGCGCGGAACGGTTCATAGATTCGCACCGAGAGGAGCATCTCGCTGGCCGAGAAGGCGTGGCGGATATCCTCCGTTCCCCGAAAGAAAGGACCCTCCATGCGCGTCACCGGCGTGGTGGTGGCGTCGAGCGCGAAGAACCGGTAGCCGAAATCGAGTTCGACCCGTTCCGAGATCGCCCATTTGGTGCCGCAGCCGGCCTGCCAGGCGAAGCTCTGCGCGGTGTCTGGGCCGCCGAAGAAGTAGTTGGGTCTGATGCCGGTCAGCTGGTAGTGGCCGTTGACCCTGTACGTCGAGCCACCGGCGCCGATGCCGCCACCAACATAGAGATCGACGTCGTCGGTGACGGGGAGGTCCCGCCAGACGTTGACCATCGTCGACCAGCTGTCGGCCGCCCCCCATCTGCCGCTCCCGGTGGCCAGTGGGATCGCCGTGACGTCCAGGGAGTCCTCGAGCGAGTCGCGACCGCGCCCCTCCACCTCGGCCCTGATCGCCCCGAACGGACGATCAAACGCCATCCCGAGCGCGCCACCGGCCGTGCACAGCGTGCCGCTTGCGCTGCTGTCGGTGTACCTTCCGGCCAAATCGTCGGTGAGTGTGGCAAACGACGATCCGACGATCCCGGTCACGTAGAACCGCCGCGTGGAGGTGGCGTCGGCCCCTGTGTTGACGTCTGCGATCGTCTCGGTAATCTCCTCTGAGATCAACTCGGGAACGACCAGATCGGCGTCCGATGCGACGGCGCCTTTGGGAGTGAGCAACAAAAGCCCCATCACAACGCCGAGCCAACCGTGACCGGGCCTTACGGGCCCAAAATGGAGCATGGGGCTGACTTTCTCAAGGAGCTGTCGGGTCCTCTGGAAAGTGATCGTCCCCAGTGATCCCTCCTTTGAAGGGTTTAGCGTCGCGGTGCGTCAGAGGGCGCAGCCCACCCAGACCTGTGGGAAACGAGGAGGGATGGATCGGCGTTTGCGCTGGCGCGTTGCTCGCGGGATCACGACAGCTTGTCGAGGGCATCAAGAAGGCTCATCGCGCGCCTGGGGCTTCCGACCATATCGACAAACTTCTTGGCGGCGATCAGATCGGTGAGCGTGAAAGCGTCGTCGGAGGGGGGCGTGGGCGCCGCGGCCGCCCGGGGGGGCCGCGGTGAGACGGCGATGCTCTTCTTCTTCCGCGGGCGCCGTTGAACGCCCAAGGTGCCGAGGATCTGACTCACCTGGGGCGAGACAACCTCGATCCCCCGGGATTTCAGGACTTCGATGATGTCCCTGGGACGGGGGCTGCCGCCGGCATCGAGGATCCGCCGCGCTTCGAGCCGGATCTCCTCGCTCTTGTTCACCTTGGCAAGATCCGCGATCGGCGCCGGCACGGTCTCGGGAGCAAGGTGGACCGGTTCCAGCGTTTCGAAATCGGTCATAGCTTTCTTCGTCATGGGATCCCGTGGTAGAAAGGGGGCGGAAGCGGATCGAAGACGCAATCATACCTCCGCGGCAGGGGGCGTAGGGAGACGGTCGATGGCCCATTTTCCGCGGTCGAAGGCGGGCAGGCCGACGGACTTCCGCCACGATTTTCCTGGCACCGTTGCGGTACGCTCATGACGCGAACTGCCCGGGGATCACCCGGGACGGGAACGATGAGACCGGCGGAGATGCGGCCATGCCGAACATGCACGGAATCGAGTCGGAGCCCCGCGGGACGTGGTGGCAGCGCTGGCTGATCGCGATCTTCTCCCTGGCGCTGACGCTCCTCTTCTTCTGGGCGCTGGGATTCATTCTCCAGGACATTGGCCGTCTCCCCGGGCCTGACTGGAATCGGCTCAGCGGCGACCGGCTCGATCCGGTGATGGCGGCCACGACCACCCGGCTCGAAGAGGAGCAGGCCGGGATCAAGCGCAAACTCGAGAACGAGGAGCGCCGCCGGCAGGTGCTCCGCGACAGCACCGCCACCTCCCAGAAAACGCTCGGCCAGCTCCTCGAACTGCAACGGATGAGCCTCGAGCAAAAGTCGAGCCTGCCGGAGGAGCAGCAGCAGGCCCTGGCGGAGAGCCAGCGCGTGTTCCTCGCCAACCAGCAGCGCGACCAGGAGCTCACGGAATCGATCTCGGACCATCAGGAGCGGCAGGCGGCGATCGCTGAAGAACTGCGGCAGCACCTCCTGCAGGTGAATGTCGCCCAGACACCAGTCCGCGAGGAATACCAGCGGCTGCAGACCAGCCATCGGCTCACGCTCGCCGCGATCAAGATCGGCGTTCTCGCCCCGCTCCTCGTCTTTGCGGGCCTCCTGTTCGCGAGGTTCCGCAACAGCCCCACCGCGCCGATGGTCTATGCCTTCGGCGCGGCAGTGCTCGCGCGGGCCTTCTTCGTGATGCACGAATACTTCCCCGCCGAGTACTTCCGCTACATCCTCATCGCCACCGCCCTCGCTGTGATCGGCTGGCTCCTCGGCCGGCTCCTCCAGCTGGTCGCCCGTCCCGGGGGACGGGCACGCCAGAAGCAGATCCGCGAGGCCTACGAGTCGTTCGTCTGTCCTGGCTGCCGCTTCCCGATCCGCCGCGGTCCGCTCCGCTTCATGGCCTGGACACCTCGCAGTCTGCTGCGCGTATCGCGGCCGCTGGTGGGGGTGAGTGACGAGCCCTACAGCTGTCCGTCGTGTGGCCTCGAGTTGTTCTCGGCCTGTCCGGCCTGCAAGGGGGTCCGGCACGCGCTCCTTCCGGCCTGCGAGCATTGCGGCGCGGAGGAGAAGCCCGCCGGCTGACAAGCCGGCTGCGCGGCGGCGTGATCCCCGCACGATCTCCCTGGAACGTTCCCCGGCGAGGTCACAACAGAATCCGGGCCAGAAGCATCCCCGTGGCCACCGCCGTCACGGTCGCGACGAGGCCCGGGATCATGAAGGAATGGTTGACGAGATACTTCCCGATCCGGGTCGTCCCGGAGCGGTCGAAGGTCATCGCGGCGATCAGGGAACCGGTCGCGGGAATGAGGAAGTAGCCGTTCACGGCCGGAAACAGCGCGATGAGCTGGGGCGGGGCGATCCCCAGGGAGAGCCCCAGCGGCATCAGCGCCCGCGTTGTCGCCGCCTGGCTGTAGAGGAGCACCGACGTGAGGAACAGGCCGATGCCGAACGTCCACGGCGCCGCGGCCGTCCAGCGGGCGATGGCCGGGAGGATCGTCTCCTTGTGGTGAGCCACGAAGCTGTCGCCGAGCCAAGCCAGGCCGAAGATCGCCACGACCGCTACGAGGCCGGCGCGCAGCGTCGGCGTCTGCGTCACGTCGTCGGGCTTCACTCCCGTCACGGCGAGCATCACCGCCGCCGCTGACAGCATCACGATCTCGATCGCCACCGGCATCGGCACAGGCTCGCCCGCTCCGCGCGGCTGCCGGAGCGAGGGGAAGCTTCCGAGGATCACGACGAGCCCCACCGCGGCGAGGAAGATCCCCACCGCGCGGCGCCCCGCGGCGGTCTCCGGGGGGCGATTCGGGCCGCCGTCGGGGGGAGCGACGAGCCCCGCGCCGAGGCGGGCCTGATAGTCGGGATCGTCGTCGAGGTCGCGGCCGACGACCATCGAGACCAGCGCCGCCGCCACCACGCCGGCAAGCGACGAGGGGACGCAGATCAGCAGGATCTGCGGCAGCCCCCAACCGGCGAGGTCGTGCTCCGCAAACAGGGCGATCATCGCGGCGGTCGCCGCCGACACGGGGCTGGCCGTGATCGCCTGCTGCGAGGCGATTGCCGCCACCGCCATCGGCCGCTCCGGGCGGATGCCGTTGCGGTGCGCCGTCTCGTAGATCACCGGGAGGAGCGGATAGACAA
The DNA here is from genome assembly GCA_009691925.1 of Planctomycetaceae bacterium. Lineage (GTDB taxonomy): Bacteria > Planctomycetota > Planctomycetia > Pirellulales > UBA1268 > QWOP01. Next base: position 14,691 of record SIAG01000019.1, on the reverse strand, counting down.
CATGGCCCGTCCCGGCGACGAACGTGAAGCACCAGGTCGTGAGCGGGGCGACGAGCGTCACCTGCTGCGGGTGGGCGCGGATCACCCGTTCCGCGACGCCGACGAGAACTTCCGTTCCCCCGGCCGCCTCGAGCACCGATGCGGCAGTGACGACCGCGAGGACAATCAGGAGGACATCGACCGGTGGCGCCGTGGGGACAACGCCGAAGCAGGCGGAGAGCACAAGCAGCCCCACCGCTCCCCACAGGCCCAGGCCGATGCCGCCGGTGCGCGCCCCGATCCAGATCGCCAAGGCGACGACGAGGAACTGGAGCACGATGTCGATCGCCATGCAGACCCCTCCGGGAGCCCGGACATCAGCCCACCCCGCCCCACCGGGGAGGCGCGGAGTCGATCAAGCCAGCCGCGACGACCGTCGCCGTCGGTGCCCAGCTCACGTCCCGCAAAACGTCCGGTACGGGCCACACCCGGACGGCGCCCCGTCGCGAAAGGAGCGATTGGCCGGCGTGTCGGTAAACGGGTGGGTGACCGCGTCGAGAAGCTTTTCAAACGGGGCCATCTCTCCGGCCGCTGCGGCGGCGAGCGCTTCCTCAACGCGGTGGTTGCGCGGAATGACCAGCGGATTGGTGCGCCGCAGGAGCGCTGCCACGTCGGCCAACGACTGCGGCTGGCGGCCGAGCCTGGTGCGCCACGCCGCGCACCAGTCGGCGAGCGGCCCGGCGTCGAAGGGGGGCGCCGCGGCTAGAGCTTCGGCAGCGGTGGCCAGGCTTGAGAATGTGGCGGTGAAGTCGGCGCCGATCCCCTCCATCGCCGCCAAGAGCGCCGTCACGAGGGCCTGGTCGCCGTCCTCTGCGGTGAGCAGGCCGAGCTTCGCCCGCCAGCCGGCCAGCGCGTGCCTTGCAAAGCGGGCGGGGAAGGTGGCAAGCACGGTGCTGATCCGATTCATCGCCGTCTCCGCGTCGCCGGATATCGTCGGCAGGAGGCTCTCGGCGAGACGGGCGAGATTCCAGTGGGCGATGCCGGGCTGGTTGGCCCAGGCATACCGCCCCTGCCGATCGATCGAGCTGAAGACGGTGGTGGGATCGTAGGCATCGAGGAAGGCACAGGGGCCGTAGTCGATCGTCTCCCCCGAGACAGCCATGTTGTCGGTGTTCATCACGCCATGGACGAAGCCGACCTGCATCCAGCGGGCAATCAGGGCGGCCTGTCGGTCGATGACCGCCTCGAGGAACGCCAGCGCCGGCTCATCGATCTCCGCGAGGCGGGGATCGTGGCGGCGAATGGTATGGGCGAGGAGCGCCGGGGCGAGCGCGGGATCGGCGACGGCCGAGGCATACTGAAACGTACCGACGCGGATATGACTTGCCGCCACGCGCACGAGCACCGCCCCGGGGAGGGCCTCCTCGCGGAGGACCGCTTCGCCGGTCGTGGCGACGGCGAGGCTCCGCGTCGTGGGGATGCCGAGGGCATGCATCGCCTCACTGATGAGCACCTCGCGGAGCATCGGCCCCAGCGCCGCCCGGCCGTCTCCGCCGCGCGAGTAGCGAGTCCGCCCCGACCCCTTCAGCTGGAGGTCGTGGCGGGAGCCGTCGGGGGCGAGGTGTTCGCCGAGGAGGATGGCGCGGCCGTCGCCGAGATTCGTGAAATGGCCGTACTGGTGGCCGGCATAGGCCTGGGCGATCGGGTCGGCTCCGGGGGGGAGGGTGTTGCCGGCAAACACGGCGGCGCCGTCGGGCCCGGCCAAGGCCGCGGCATCGAGGCCGAGCGCCACGGCGAGAGGGGCATTGAGATAGACCAGGCCGGGGCGCCGCACCGGCACCGGAGTGGAGCGGGTAAACAGCCCCGGCGGGAGCCGCGTGTAGGAGTTGTCGAAGCGCCAGCCGGCGGCATCGATCGCGGAGGGCATGCAAAGACCTGCGGAGGGCGTTGGAGAGCCCAGGATAGCAGGGCGCGTGCCGCGAATCAGTGGGCGCTGTCAGCTGCCGCCCAGTCAGGGAGTCCTGGGGCGGCGGCGCGTCGTCGTCACGGTTTCCCCGGCCCCGGCGAGATCGTCGCGCATCATCCGCACCTCTCGGTTGGCTTCCGGGGCAAGCTCCTGGAAGGAATCGATGCTCTCGTAATTCATGTCGCGGCACATCTCCTGCCATGCCCTGGCGAAAATGAAACGCTGCCGCTCGAGCCACGTGTCGTCGGGCGCCGGCAGCAGCGAGGACTCGGGCCCACCTTTTGAACCCTGCATCGTGTTCACCGACACATCGCGGACCTCGGTCTGGGCGTCGTCGCTCTCGGCTGCGTGCGTGTTGCCCGGAAGGGGGCTGTCGGCGAGCCGCTCGCGGACCAGCGAGCTGCAGCCGCCGGCAGCGACAAGGAGGATGGGGAAAAGCATCCTGGCGCGGAGGTGCATGCGCGGGGGTCTTCCGGTGCTCGAAGGGAGGGGGGAACGCGGGGGATTAGTAGGTCGACATCGTGGCGGAGCGGTCCATCTCGCCGCGGAGCTCGCGGACCTGCTCGGTGGCCCCTCCGCCGAAGTTTTCGACCCCTTCCCCCTCGTGGAGATCCCAATCCTTGCGGATCTCGCGGACGGCATCGCTGGCGTCGCGCTTCGACCGCTCCATCCAGCTGTTCCAAGTGGCCGATGACGACTCGACGAGGCTGCACCCGCTGCAGGCGAGGGCGATCCCGAGGATCCCCAGGGACAATCTCACGGACATGGCTCCTCCACGACATTCGTTCCGGGGCGGGGCAATTGCTGCCGCGGAGCCGCCGGGCTGCACAGCAGAACAGTCCATCGCACATCAGCGCCCTGGCCGCAAGGTGAGGGCGCTGGTCTGCCGCGGGCACCAGCGGGTCGAGAACTTTCCAGCTCCCGCTGCCGCCCGACTAGGAAATCTGGGTTGAATGCGATTGTCGACTGCGGTGGGTATCCTTGATTGCTCGCCCAGGGCAGTGCTATGGCCCCAAAAGAAGCATCAACACCGCCGTCGCTCTCCTCCGTGCCGCTGGTCGGCATGGCGGTGAACGCTGCCCTGGCGACACTCAAGATCCTCGCCGGTGTGTTTGGCAATTCCTATGCCCTGATCGCCGACGGGATGGAGTCGACCAGCGACATCGTCACGTCGCTGGTCGTATGGGGGGGCTTGAGGGTGGCCGTCGCCCCTGCCGACGAGCGGCATCCGTACGGCTATGGCAAGGCGGAGGCGCTGGCGGGGATCGTGGCCTCGGTGGCGATCATTCTGGCGGCGGTGCTGATCGCCGTGCAGAGCATCCGTGAGATCCGCACGCCGCACCACCTCCCCCATTGGTCGACGCTCGTCGTCCTCGTCATCGTCGTTGTCGTCAAGGAGGTTTTGGCGCGGTGGGCCGGGGGGATCGGCGCGGAGACGGGGAGCACCTCGCTCCAGGCCGATGCCTGGCATCACCGCGCCGACGCCCTGACGAGCATCGCCGCCTTCATCGGCATTACGATCGGGCTCGTCGGCGGGCCGGGCTGGGAGCCGGCTGATGACTGGGCGGCGCTGGTCGCCTGTGCCGTGATCCTCGTCAGTGGCGTGAAGCTGATGGGGATGGCGGTGCGCGATCTCCTCGACGCGGCCCCGCCGAAGGAGTTCGAGCACCGGGTCCGCGATCTCGCCCTCGGCATCGAAGGGGTCAAAGCGGTGGAAAAGTGTCGGATCCGCAAGAGCGGCACGGGCTACTTTGTCGAGCTCCATGTCGAGGTCGACGCCGACGCGAGCGTGGCGGCCGGGCACGTGGTCGGCGGCAAGGTGCGCGCGGCCCTGCGGGGCGCACCGCTGCGGATCGCCGACGCTTTCATCCACATCGAGCCGTTCACGCCGCCGGCGTCAGGAACACCTTGACGAGGATGTCGGAGATCCCGACCAGCGCCGCCCCGGCGATCAGGCCGGCGCAGATTGGCTCGTGCGATCCGATCCACAGCCGGTGGCCGGCGCTCTCCGGCGACTTCCCGTAGATCGATTTCATGACGGTGAAGAACAGGGCACCAAAGAACATCGCCATCACCGAGTCGGGGGTGAGGACAACGCCGAGGCCGATCGACAACGGGCTCAAAGGAAACTTCCCCCCTGACCGCATCCGCACCAGCTCCAGGACGATCCCCGCCACGACGGCGATCGCGATCGAGATCTTGATCGACGGCGTCAGGAGCGTGCCCGAATCACCGCCGAAGACGGCCGAGACGAGCTCCGAAACGCCCTTCCACTGCAGCGCCGAGGGGAAGCCGAACTGCCCCCCTTCCGGGGCCATCGCATCCTGAACGCGCATCCCCGGCCTGTAGTCGGAGAGGAAGAGGAGATTGAAGAGGGGGGCGCTGGCGAGGGCGCCGGCCAAGATGCCGATGCAGTGGGCGACGGCCTGTTGCCTTGGCTTCGCCCCGAGCATGTAGCCCGGCTTGATGTCCATGAGGAGGTTGCTGGCATTGCTCGCCACCTCGACGCACATCACCCCGGTCATGAGATTCGTCGGGGCATGCTTCGGGTCGAGCGCTCCATAGATGAATTGGGGGATCTTGGAGAGCGAGCCGGTGGGGGTGATGCTCGTCAGGCCGGTGCTCGAGGCGGCGATGAGCGAGAGCACGGCCACCAGCGGCACCGCCGAGAGGCCATACAAAAACGGCACGCCGAACCAGGCCTGCGCCATTCCCGCGCTGACGGCCCCCAGGATCGGGATGCCGATCACCGAGAGCAGGTTCGGGAGCTCGATCGCGGCGAGCGGGTCGGCTCGCTTTTTGCCATCCCCGTAGCCCCCGCGGAGCGATTCAAAGGCCTTCGTGAACACCTCCGGCTTGGCAAACAGGCTCACCAGCGAGGCCACGACCATGATCGTGATCCCCCACCACAGCGACCAGGTGTTGACGACGTGGATCCGGCTGTAGGTGCCGTCGGCACGGGGAGGGAGATTCCCCGTGGCGATCATCAAGGGCACTATTGCCCCGAAGTTCAAGAGCATGCCGAGCAGCATGCTCCCCGCCGCGCGGATACCCATCAGACCGCCGGCCCCGAACATCGCGATGTCGAGAGGGAGGAATGTCAGGCCGAGCTGCGGGAGCGGCACTTTCGCTAGCGTCGGCATCGGTACTTTCCCCAGCTTCTCAAGCGCGTAATACCACTCGTCGAGGGCATGGGGGAGGTGAAAGGATGACGTGAATCCGAGGAGACGCTCTTGGAGGAGCCGCATGAGGTTCTCCCCTTTGAGTGCCTCAAGGGTGCCGGAGAGGAGGCCGGCGGTGACCAGGGCCCGGGCCTGGCCCATTCCGGAGTCGCCGCTGCCGCTGTAGAGGGTGTCGAGGACGACGCCACAGGCCTGCCCCTCGGGGAAGGGGAGCTGTTCGTCGTTGATGAACCGGCGCTTCATCGGGAAGGCGACGAGGACGCCCAGCAACGAGAGAACGACATTGAAGGCCGCCATCTGCCACCAGGGGATGATCGTGTTCTCGATCCACATGTAGGCGGCCATCCCGGAGATCAGCGGGCCGGTCATGTAGCCGGCGGCCGTCGCCACGCTCTGCGCAGCATTGTTTTCGAGGATCGTGAGATCACGGACGCCGACCTTCGAGAGGATCCGAAACGACGCGTAGGCGAGGATCACGCTCGTCAGGCCGACGCCGAGCGTCCAGCCGGTCTTCGCGCCGATGTAGAGATTCGTGGCGGAGAGGATGCCCCCGAGCAGAAAGCCGGTGGCGCCGGCCCGGAGCGTGAGCTGCGGCATGTCGCCGCGGTAGATCTTCGCCAGCCACCAGCGGTCCTTCTCCTCGGCCGTCCAGTCGCGGGCCTGTTCCGGGGTGAGCTGCTCAATGGCCATCGATCCTCCGTGGGGGCTTGCGGCTAGCTCACTCCAGGTCGATCACGACGCGGTCGACCTTTCCCTCGAACCGGAAGGGGACATCGTAGCTGGTCGTCACCGGTGTGCCGGTGTCCTCGCCGACATCGAGCGACTCATCGAGTGTCACCCGGATCGGGATCGTCCGCTCGATCCGCCCCTCGGCGACCGTCTTGCCATCGACCTCGAGCGTGGCCGTTCCACCCTTGCCGATCCCGCCGCCGTCGTAGGCGAAGCGGAGGGCGACGACATGCTTTCCGGGCGCGAGTGGTTCACGGCCGGCGATCTCGGTGTGGGCGATGTCGACGAAGTTCGAGTGGTAGACCGGCTTGCCGTTGCGGAGAAAGAGGCCCATCCCGCCGAACAGGCCCCCCTGGGTGATGATCATCCCGCTGGCCTTCTCCTCCACGTCGACGTCGGCGGTGATCCGAAACGACGTGTTCTTCATGTTGGGGCTCGCCCCTTCCGGGATCCTCGTCATCCCGTCGCCGTAGGTGAACTTCGTCCGCCCCCGTGTCAGGCTCGGGCGGATGGCCGGATCGAGGCGGGCAGTCTTGCTGTTGTCGATCGGCAGCACCTCGTGCCGGGCGGCCTCGGTGTAGAAGAGGAGCTGGAGCTCGCGGAGCTTCTCTGGATGAGAGGCGGCGAGGTTCTCCGCCTGGGAGAAGTCGACGTCGGTGTGGTAGAGCTCCCACTGGTAGCCGTCGATCGCGTCGACCTCCGCGGCGGCGGGGTCCCACGGCGGCACCGGCGGGGTCGTGCAGGCGACAAAGCCATCGTGGTAGATCGCCCGGTTGCCGATCATCTCGAAGTACTGCGTCGATCGCCGGCTCGGCGCGCGGGCATCGGCGAAGGAATAGGCCATGCTGACGCCGTCGATCGATTTTTGCCCGATACCGTTGACGACCTCCGGCGGAGTCACACCGCAGGCCTCGTAGATCGTCGGCACGATGTCGATGACATGATGCCACTGGGTGCGCACGCCGCCAACATCAGCGATTCCCTTCGGCCAGGAGATCACCAGGCCGTTGCGCGTGCCGCCGTAGTGGCTGGCGATCTGCTTCGTCCATTGGAAGGGGGTGCACATCGCGTGCGCCCAGCCGATGGGATAGTGGTTGTAGGTCTGCCAGGAGCCGATGTCGTCGACGCGCTCGAGGACCGTGGCGAGATCCTCCTTGACGCCGTTGAAAAACGTCATCTCGTTGAGGAGCCCCTGCGGGCTTCCTTCGGCGCTGGCGCCATTGTCGCCGACGATGTAAAGAACGAGCGTGTTGTCGAGCTCGCCGGCTGCCTCAATCGCCTCGATCACCCGGCCGGCGTTGTGGTCGGTCTGCTCAAGGAATCCCGCATACACCTCCATCATCCGGGCGTAGACCTTCTTTTGGTCGGCCGTGAGACTCGCCCAGGCGGGGATGCCGGGGGCGAGGGGGACGAGCTTCGTGTCGGCCGGCACGATGCCAAGCTTTTTCTGGCGGGCGAGTGTTTCCGCGCGGATCGCATCCCAGCCGGCGTCGAACGTGCCGGCGTATTTCTTGACCCATTCCTGGCGGGGGTGGTGCGGGGCGTGGGTGGCGCCCGGCGCGTAGTAGAGGAAGAAGGGCTTCTCCGGGGCGACCGCCTGCTGGGTGCGGATCCACTTCACCGCCCGGTCAGCGAGGTCGTCGTCGAAGTGGTAATCGGGGTCGTCGAGATAGGGCTCGACCGGCTTTGTACCCTCGATCGCCGCCGGCCGCCACTGGTGGGTGTCGCCGCCGATGAAGCCGAAGAAATGCTCGAAGCCGAGGCCCGTTGGCCACAGATCAAACGGCCCGGCCTGACTTGTCTGCCAGTCGGGAACGTTGTGATTCTTGCCGAACCAGGCGGTGCTCCAGGCATTGAGCTTGAGAACCTCGGCGACCGTCGCTGTGTCCTTCTGCATGACGGAGTCGTAGCCGGGGAAGCCGGTGGCCGCCTCGGTGATCGCCGCAGAGTGGACAGCGTGATGGTTGCGGCCGGTGATCAGCGCCGCGCGCGTGGGACTGCACAGGGCCGTGGTGTGAAACTGCGTGTAGCGGAGGCCACGCTTGGCAAGCGCCTCGAGGACCGGCGTCTGGCAGGGGCCGCCGAAGGCACTCGAGGCTCCGAAGCCGACGTCATCGAGGAGGATCAGAAGAACGTTCGGCGCGCCCTGCGGCGCCCGAACCGGCTGCGGGAAGTCAGGGGTGGAGTCTTTGGCACGGAGATTGATCGTGCCGCGAAACGCTGCCGGGGGGGGCGGAAGAACCTTGGGGGTCGATCCGTTCGGTTCGGCGGCGATGAGCCCGGCGGGGAGGCTCCCGACAAAAACCACGAGCAGGAGCGAACAGCGGACCAGCAGGGAAAGGGCACGGTTCGGCATCGACGACTCCTTCGGGGGATCTTCTCGGTCTGTAAACGTGGCAGATTCAGCGTCAGTTGGGAAGGAGCAGAGAAAACCCTATCATACCCCTGTCTACACAACGGTCGTTTCAACGGGTATTCTTGTTGGGCTGTTCCTCGGTCGAGGCGGCTCCCGTGCGCCGTTGCTCGTTTGACGCGGCTGGTGTGGCAACTGCCTCGCAGCCGTTGGCCCCTCGCAGAACCTTCCCATGACCCCGGCCGACTGGACAGTTCTCTCGCTGCATCTGGCGGCGATGCTGTTCACGGCACTCGTCCTCGGGCAGGTGGCCCGGAAGCTCGGCATCCCGGCCGTCGTCGGCGAGATCGCCGGTGGGCTTGTGCTCGGGCCGACGATCCTCGGCCGACTCTCCCCGGACTTGTTCGCCTGGCTCTTTCCGCCGACCGGCCCGGTGACAAGTGCCCGCGACGCGATCGCGCGAGTGGGGATGCTGTTCTTCATCGTCACGATCGGCCTCGACATCTCCGTCAGCGAGTTCCGCCGCCTCGGCCGCAAGGCGCTCTCGGTGGGAACGGTGGGAACGTTCGTTCCGCTCATTCTCGGCTTCCTGATGTGCTACGCCTTCCCGACGGTGGTCGGCGTCACCGAGAAAGACCGCTTCTCGACGGCGCTATTCATGGGGTCGCTCCTCTCCCTCTCGGCCAATCCGGTCATCGCGAGAATCCTCCTCGACATGGGGCTGTTCAAGAGCGACATCGGGCGGACGATCATGTCGGCGACGCTCGTCGACGATCTCGTCGGCTGGGGGCTGTTTGCCGTGATCCTCGCCGAGTTCGGCCCGCAGGCCACCGCCAAGGGGCAGGGGGCCGTTGTCCTCGGGATGGTGTTCCTCTTTATCGGCGGCACGATCCTCCTCGGCAAGCTCTTCCTCCCCCGGATCATGGAATGGATCTACGAGACCATGCCGCGGCCGAGCGCCTTCATCACGGCGGTGATCCTCTTGGCGTTCCTCGGGGCGGCAGGCTCGGAGTACCTCGGGCTCCATTCGTTTCTCGGAGCGTTCATCGTCGGCATCGCCCTGGCCGACGTCGCCCAGCGGCATCCAGAGCCGTTCGCCACGATCGCGGAGTTTGCCTATGCCGTGTTCACGCCGATCTTCTTTGTCTCGATGGCGATCAAGGCCGACTTCATCAAGGGCTTCGATCCCTGGCTCGTCGCTCTGATCACGGTGGTCGCCTTCCTCGGGAAGATCTCCGGCGTGTTCGTCGGCGGGAAGATGGCGGGGATGGACAACCGGCAGTCGCTCGCCGTCGGCTGCGGCCTCAATGCCCGCGGGATCCTCGGGATCGTGATGGCGCAAGCCGCTTTCGAGCGCGAGCTGATCGATCTGCGGCTGTACGTCGCCTGCGTGCTGATGTGTGTGTTCACGACGATGGCGGCCGGGCCGGGCCTCGCGCTAATCCTCGGCCGCCGTGGCGTGCCGGCCGCCGAGGGCTGAGCAAGCACGTCATTGGCTGCTCAGGCCGGTCAAGGCGCGGTGGGGCTTCCCAGCTGCCGAAAGAGAAACTCCGCCCGGCGCCTCGAGGCGTAGGGTGTTTCGGCGGCGCCGTGGCCCGTCGCCGGCATGACGAGCAGCTCGAAATCCTTGCCGGCCTTCACGAGTGCCGCGGCCACCTGCATCGTCGAGGCGGGATCGACGTTCTGATCGAGCTCGCCGACGACAAGCAAAAGCGATCCCTTCATGCGGTGGGCTTGGACGGAGTTCGACGATTCGTCCCAGCTGGTATCGAGTGGCCAGCCCATCCACTGCTCGTTCCACCAGATCTTGTCCATCCGGTTGTCGTGGCAGCCGCAGTCGGCGACCGCCGCGGAATAGAAATCGGGGTGGGCGATGAGGGCCCGCAGCGCGTTTTGCCCACCGGCACTGCCGCCGTAGATGCCGACGCGAGAGAGATCCATCCAGGACCGCGTCGCCGCCGCCGCCCGAATCCAGGCGATCCGATCGGGGAAGCCGGCGTCGCCGAGGTTTTTGTGGCAGACGTCATGGAACGCCTTGCTGCGGTTGGCTGTCCCCATCCCATCGGCTTGCACGACCACAAACCCCAGCTCCGCCAGCTGCGACATCGAGCCGAAGGACGGCCGCCACGCCACCGGCGTGTGGCTGTCGTGCGGACCGGCGTAGACGTTTTCGATCACGGGGTAGCGGCGGGCCGGATCAAAGTCGGAGGGGCGGAGAATGATGCCGTGGATGTCGGTGACGCCGTCGCGTCCCTTGGCCACAAATCGCTCCGGCTGCGGCCAGCCAGCGGCCACCAGGCCTGAGTCGTCAGCCACTTCGAGGTCGGAGAGCTTCGCGCCGTCGGCGGCCCGACGCAGCTCATGCCGTGGCGGCAGATCGACGCGCGACCAGCGGTCGATATAGGTCTTTCCATCGGGGGCCCAGGTGAGCTCGTGCGTGCCATCCCCCTCGGTGAGCATCGTGAACTCGCTGCCGTCGAAGTTCACCCGCGCGAAGTGGACATGGTAGGGGCTTTGGGTCGGATCGCGGCCAGAGAGACGCAGAACGAGGGAGCGGCTCTCCTCGTCGACCTCCACCACGCTCCGCACCACCCACTCCCCCGAGGTGATCGGCGTCGCGGCGCCGGTGGCGATATCGACCGAATAAAGATGATGCCAGCCGCTCCGCTCGCTGCTCCAGAGGAGCTTTCCCTGGGCGGGGAGAGAGCGGAGCCAGGCCCGGTTGACCCAGTCGATGAAGGTGTGACTCTGCTCGTCGACCACGGCCGAGACGCGGCCAGAGGGGACGTCGATGTTCACAATCCGCATCGACTGGTGGCCGCGCTCGTTGTATCGAAAGAGAAACGACGAGCTATCGGGGAGCCAGAGAAAGTCGGAGATCTCCCACGGGGTGGCAAACAGCGATTCGTCGAGCGGCACCTCGGTGAGAGCATCGAGATCGAACAGATGCGGAAAGCGCTCGTCGATCCGGTCTCCCGGCTTGTCGTAGCGAAACTCGATTAGGCGCGGCTGCGGCTGGTCTTTCGGCGTCGACTCGACGATCGTGACTCGGCGGTGCTCCCCCTCGCGCACTTTCAGCGAGATCATCCACCGGCCGTCGGGCGAGACGAAGCGTTCGTCGGTAAAATGGAAACCATTGGTCGCTCCGCTCGTAAGTGGCTGTTCGCTGCCGTCGGCACGCTTCGCCACCAGCTCGCCGTCGCGGAGGATCACCTCGGCGTGCGGCGTTCCGGCGGCGGGCTCTTGTGCCCGGGGGCGGCGTCGGTCGCGTGACTCGCGCGACTCGCGCGACCCGCGCGGCACGACATCGGGCTCGAGGGACTCGATCCGGAAGGTCGATCCACCGAGATCAGCCGCTGCGGCCGCCAGGAGCGTGCCGTCGCCGCGCTCGAAGCCCCAGACGTGGCCGGCGAAGGTGGGCTGATCGCGCGAGGCACCGGGGGCAAGCTCGCCGTAGGAGCGGCGCTCCCCGCCGCCGTCGATCCACACCGTCTTCAGTGCCTCGCTTGTCGCATTCTCAAGCCGGATCGACGTCTCGGGCCCGTCGCCGCTGCGCAAGGGGCGGTCGAGGCGCAGCCGCCGCGCCGCCGCGGAGCGCAGCTCGACGGCGAGGGGATCGTCGGGCGTAAGGACGCGACGCTCCCCGGAGCGGCAGTCGACCCGGACCACCTCGTGCGCGTAGGTACCCGTTCGTACCCGGTAGACGAGCACGGCGCCGCCGTCGATCCAGCGCGGCTCGAGGGAGTGCCGGAAGAAAAGGCCGCCGACGCGCGTGTCGTGCGACGTCGCCCGCTGCCAGGCGGCGTCGAAGCCCACCAGCGGCTCCGCGGCCGGGCTTGCCGCGGCGGCGAAGAGGGCGGCGATCGCGAAGGCGAGTCGTAGGAAGTAGCCGTTCATCGATGTGTGGCCTGGGGCAAGCCGAGCCGGCGGTCGAAAAAGTCGGCGATCGTCCGCCACAGGTGGATCCGGTCGGGAGCACCGGCGATGCCGTGGGTTTGCCCGGGATAGATCATGACCTCGAAGAGCTGGCCTTGTTTCTGCATCCGGGCGACGAGGGCCGTCGTGTTTTCGAAGACGACGTTGTCGTCGGCCATGCCGTGGATCACCAGGAGCGGGTCAGCAATCGTCTCCGCCACCTCGAGAACACCCGAGCGCTCGTAGGGGCCCTTATCGACAGCGGGGTTGCCCAGGTAGCGCTCGGTGTAGTGGGTGTCGTAGAGCGACCAATCGGTGACCGGGGCCCCGGAGGCGCCGGCGGCAAACAGCCCCGGATGGGCGGCAAGCAGCCGCAGCACCATGGTGCCGCCGTACGACCAGCCATGGACGGCGATTCGATCGGAATCGACGTCGGCCCGCGCGCGGAGCCAATCGACCCCCACCTTCTGATCGCGGACCTCCACGTCGCCCATCTTCAAATGGATCGGGTCTTCAAAGGCCTTGCCGCGGCCACTCGTGCCGCGGTTGTCGAGCGAGAAGACATGCCAGCCGCGGCGCACGAACCACTGCGAGACGGCATTCCCCCAGCGCCTGGCCGCCAGCGGGCCGACGCCGGGTCCGCCGTAGACGATGACCAGCGCCGGGGCTTTCTCCCCCGGGGAGAGCCTGTGGCGCAGATGCGAATAGTGGAGCGGCGTGCCATCGTCGGCGGCGAGCGTACCGAACTCGGGGGCGATGTGGTCGGCGAGATAGGGGGCATAAGGGTGCTCCCCCGCGACACGGTTCTCCTCGATCCAGGCAATCCGTTTTCCGTCGGCGTCGGCCAGGAATGTCTGCGGCGGCTGCGTCGGCGTCGATCGCGTGATGATGGCCCGGGCGCCGGTCTTGTCCATCGAGGCGTCGTGCCAGCCCCCCGGCTCGGTGAGACGCCGCGGTGCCGCTGCCGTGGTGCCGGCGGCGGGGAGATCAACACCATAGAGATGCTTCTCGATCGGTGTCTCGATGCCAGCCATGAAGAACACCTTTCCCCCCTGCTCGTCGACCCCGACGACCTTCTCGATCCCCCAGGGGCCGCTGGTCACCTGCTCAAGAACACCGTCGCGGGCGAGAAACAGGTGGCGGAATCCGTCGCGCTCGCTCGTCCACAGGAGCCGGCCGTCGCCGAGGATCCGCAGGTCGTCGGAGAGATTGACCCAGGTCGGGGAGGTTTCGGTGAGCTCTGTGCGGGGGCCGCCAGAGGCCGGATCGAAGCGCAGCAGGTCGAGCCGCTTTTGATCGCGCGACTGCCGCTGGACGAGGATCGCCTTCGAGTCGGGCGTCCAATCGACGCGGGCCACGTAGATGTCGGGATCGGGACCGAGGTCGAGCTTCACCGGCGCTGTGCCGGCAGGGTCAAACACGAACAGCTCGACGCGGGCGTTGGGCGTGCCAGCGCGGGGATAGCGCTGCTCAAAGACGCGTGTGCCGGCGGCGCCTATTCTCCCCCTCGGCACCAGTTGCACGTCGCTCTCGTCGACCTTCGCGACGACCAGCCGCGAGTCGTCGGGGCTCCACCAGTGCCCCTCGCGCCGGTCCATCTCCTCCTGGGCGACAAACTCCGCACTCCCCCACGATACCGCTTCCGCCCCGTCGGTTGTCAGGGCCCGCTCGGTGCCGGTGGCGAGATCGTGGAGGAAGAGATTCTGATCGCGCACAAACGACACGGAAGTCCCGCGCGGGGAGATCCGGGCGTCGAGCTCGGTCTGGGGCGTGTCGGTGAGTCGGCGGACGGCGCCGTCGGCGACAGTGGCGAGGTACAGATCGCCGTCGAGCGGCACGAGGATCGAGGTCGAGTCGGGGGCCCAGGCATAGGAGATCACGCCGCGCGTGCCGCCGACCCGGGCCCGCTCGCGGCGCATCTTCTCCTCCTCGGAGATCTCCCCGCCGCCGAACTTCGTCGAGTCGACGAGCATTCGCTTCTGGCCGGTGGCAGTCTCGAGGGCCCACAGGTCGTAGCGATCGCGGTCGTCGGCGCGCGGCTCGAGGAGCGTGGCGAGCTTCCCGTCGGGGGAGAGCGCCAGGCCCCGCGGCACCGGGCCGGAGAGGGCCGGGCTCCCCATGATCCGCTCGAGGGTGAGGGGCTCGTCAGATCGGGCCGCCGGGTGTATCGCCGCGGCGGCGAGGACGACGAGGAGGGCAAGCAGGCTGCCGTGCTTCCAGAGCTTCATCGCTTGCTCCCGACCGTACCGACCACAGGCTGGCTGGGATGGGGATGGGGATGACGGTGGAGGCGCGACTTGAGCCCGAGCGGCTTGCCGGGGCTCGAAAGCTCCTTGAAGACATGCTCGATGTTTTCGCTTTGGGCCTTCGATTCCTTGCCGGTCCATTCCTTGTAGAAGGGGACGTCAAACCCCTCCTTGATCGCCTCGAGCGACAGTCCCTTGTCGATCCCCGCCTTGACGGTGCCGCGGAGCTCGAGAAACCAGCGCTTCTGGTTGGCGAGGATTTCCGCCCCCCCCATCTCGCCGTGGCCGGGGCAGAGCGTCTTCACGCCGAGATCCTCCATC
>SIAG01000018.1 GCA_009691925.1 Planctomycetaceae bacterium | reverse complement strand
GAACTCGGGGCCCCCCTTCTCCTTCGGCACTTCCACCGCGTAGTGGAGGCAGGCAATGCCGATGCCGCGCTTCGCCAGCGCGTCGACCATTGCCAGCCGGTTGCTCTGGAGGACTGGATGGCCGCCACCGCCGTCGGCGAAAAAGAAGATCCCGTCGGCGTTGTCGAAGGCGGTCGCGTCGGTCGGCCAGCCATGGTCGTAGGCAGCCGTGACGACCTTGCCGCCGCTGGAGTCAAGGCACTTCTCCAGCAGCTTCACGCCCGCGCTAAACTCGTGCTCGCCGGGGCCGTGGCTGGCGTTGCCCGCCACGAGGACGAGCTTCTTGCGACCGTCAGCAAGCTTGGTGCGCTTGAGATGGATGTCCTTGAACTGGACCACCATCGGCGGGCCGGCGTGGAGCTGGAGGGCAAGGACCCCCTTCTCGGTGCGCTTCCCCTCCTGCTGGTCGATCGTCTCCGACATCAGCGTGCCGTTGATGAAGTGGGAGAGCTTCGGCCCCTTGGCGACGAGGTGGTATTCGTTCCACTCGCCCGGCTGGATGACCTTCTGGAGCTCATCCTTGTTGGCGACTTCCTCGACCTTCTTGGTTCCATCGGGGGCAATCGTGACCCGCTGCCCGCGCTCGGCGAGGATCCCACGGCCCCGCTCCTCGTAGTTGATGCCGGAGTAGGTCGGGCCGGAGTCGATATCGGCCTGGTAGCCGCCGACGACGAAGTCACCATGGTGGTGGCTGCGGTACTGGATGCCGCTGTTGCCCCCCTCGATCTTGTACTTGAGCTTGAGCTCGAAGTCGTCGAGCGTGCCCTGCTGCCAAATCAGGAAGGTGTTGCCGTTGGTCGGCTTCTCGGCCGTTGTCGTGCCGACGATCGCGCCATCCTTGACCGTCCAAAAGTCTTTTCCCTCCCAGCCCTCGAGCGAGGTGCCGTTGAAGATCGGCGTGAAGCCGGCATCGGCCTCGGCGGCGACGCCGCTGCCAGAGAAGGAAAGGGTGGCGACGAAGCCAGCCACCAGGAGCCATCCACCCGTCCAACGTGCTGTGCGCACCGGTCACCTCCGCTTGGGGTCAACGGGGGCGCCGTCCGTCCGTCGGCCGGTCACCCCCGGCGGACAGTATGCCACGTTTGCTCCGACCGGGCACTCCGGGCGGAGGAGGGGGGGAGGCAGGAGGGGGGAGAAGCAGCGGCTTGGCACGTTGACCGGCAAACTCCCCCCGCCGTCAGCTCCCGGCGGGCTGCGGGGTCCGGCCGGCGGGACGGAGCCGGTTGGTGTCGAAGGAGCTGCGGTCGAGCCCCATCATGTCGAGGAAGGTGTCGACCCCCACGACCCGGATACCGAGACGCTTGGCTTCCTTGAGCATCCGCTCGCGGCGCGTCTCGTCGGCGGGCCGCCAGCCGGCCGGCTTCTCGCCAGCCAAGATCCGCGGCGGGCCGGCATCGACCAGGAGCGTCGTCGACGGGGTTACCGAGGGCTCGACGCGACCACCGCTTCGCTCCACAAGCCGGGCGAGATCGTCGCTGTCTTGCCCGCTGTCCCGGTCGACCTGCACGTAGCCGATAAAGACTGCCTCGAAGCCCTGCCCGGGGCTCCACAGGCTCGTCGACACGCCGTCGCCGGCAAGGATCGGATCTCGCGTCGACTGGTGGCGGACGCGGGCCCGGGCGACGTTCGCTCCCTCGATGGCCTGGATCTCGACGACCGCCTTCTTGGCGCCGATCTGGGGGCGCGGATCTTTCGGATCGTAGACGTTGAAGACCGTCCCGGTCCGCAGCCCCTGCGTCGATGTGACGTCGAGGACGATCGTTCCCTCGACCTCGTTGACGGAGACGACCTGCCCGTCGAAGCCGTCGATCCGGTCGTCCTTGGGCGTCGCGGCAAGGACCATGTCCTGGAGACCCTTGTCGGCAACGCGGAGGTCGGCCAGGATCTCGTTTTGACGGGCGATCATCGTCTCCCGCCGCCGCAGCTCGTCGTACAGCTGCGTCACCTGCCCCTCAGCCTTGGCAGCCTTATATTTCGCCTGCTGGTCAACGGCGACCAGCGGCTCCCCCTTGCCGATCTCCTCGACAAGGAGCTTGATCCGGTCGGAAGCCTCGTTGGCTTTCTTGAGATCGGTCTGGAGCCTTGCGGTCAGCTCCTCAAACTGCTCGCGCCCCTTGTTGAACTCGGTGCGTTCGGCTTCGGCGTCGGCCTCCTGCTTCTTGAGCAGTTGCTCGAGCTCGTTTTGCCGGTTGCGGGAATCGGCGAGGGCCTGATCCTTGCCCGTCTCCATCGCCAGCTTCTCGGCCTGGAGTGTCTTGAGGGCCTCGTCCTTGCTCTTGACGGCGCCGAGCAGCCAGTCGGAGAGCTTGAGATACGCCTTCTGGTCGTCGCGGAAGTCGCCGTACTTCTTCTCGAAGGCCTCGTTCGTCTCCGTCTCGACCTCCTGGACCGGCTTTTCCTCGGGGAAGCCGAGGATCCCGAGGAGCTTGGCCCGATCGCCGGTCGCCTTTTGCATATCCTGCTTCGATTTGGCGGAATCGGCATTGGCCACCGCCATCGCCGCGTCGGCGTCCGCCGCCTTTTTGAAGAACAGGTACGTCGTCACCGCGAGGATGAACGTGAGCATCACGAACACGATCAGCGCGATCGTCAGGCCCTGCTGGGCACTGGCGCGGTTGGCGGCCATCTGCTTGCTTCCCCGGGGGCTCGGCAGGCCCTCTTGGCCGGCCGATGGACACGACAGTGGAGGCTCATCGACACCGCACCGGAGCGGTGTCCAGCATCCCACCGATTGTACGGGTCGCACCGGCCGCGGGGTCTGTCAGGCCGTTGCGGTGGGCGAAACCAGCCCCTTCCAGGCGATCGGCCGGCCTGCCGCCGCCATCTGCCCCATCACGGCCAGCCCCGAAGCCCGCAGCAGCCGCTGCCCCCCGAGCGTCGCCCCAGGGACCGTTTCACCCTGGCCGGCCGATCCCGAACGGATCATCCCCAGGAAGTTATCCATGGCCGACTGGTACATCCCACCCGCCTCCCCTGGCCGGCAACCGGCGGCCCGCCACGGGGCTTGTCCGGCTTCCTCGACCGTTCCATCGACGAGGTCGGCCCGCCCGCGGCTACCGACAAGGCTTTCGGAAGTGCCCGTGCCAGGCGTCGCCGAGCGCCGGCAGGAGGCATCGAGGATCACCCCGGAAGCAAACCGGTACCGGACCCGGACGGCGGCCGGCAGATCGCCACCGTGCCCTGCCGCCGGAGCCTCGGGCGCCCCGACGCGCTCGACCGCCACCGGGTCGTCGTCGCCGAGGAGCCACAGCGCCCGGTCGAGGGCATGGATGTGGTGCTCGATGAAGTGCCCGCCGGAACGGCAGGCGTGGGAGATCCAATTGCGCTCGAGCTGCTCCTCGGCGGACACCGTCGCCGCAACGGGCTTCCACCAGGGGAGACCGCCGTCGTGATGGAGGGCGATCGAGCGGATCGACCCCACCGCCCCGGCGCGAACCCGCTCGATCGTGCTCACCGTCGGAGGGGAAAAACGGCTGCACAGTCCGGAGGCGACGACGAGCCCGTTGGCCTCCGCCAGCTCCAAACCCGCGGCAAACCGGGCGAGCCCGACAGGCTCGATGGCCGCAGGCGTCTCACACCACACATGGAGGCCGGCGGCGACCGCGGCTTCGAGATGGGCCGGACGGGTCGAGGGAGGGGCGGCGAGGATCACCAGATCGACCCCCGCGCCGACGAGTTCGCGGGCGGCCTCGGGCCCGACAAACCTCCCGTCAGGGGTCGCCGCGAAGCGAGCGCCGAGGGCGTTCTCGAGCACCGCCGCGCTGGAGGCCACCTGATCGTCGTAGAGATCGGCAAGGGCAACGACGCGGACGGCGGGATCGGCGAGCGCCGCCTGGATCGCGGCCCCGGTGCCGCGCCCACCGCAACCAATGACACCGACCCGCAGCGTCCTTGCGCTGGCGCTGTCAGCCGCCAGACTGTCCTCTGCCGGCCATCCCGCCGCGAGCCACGAGGCCGGAAGCGTCGACGCCCCGGCGAGAAGGGAACGACGAGACAACGCAGACTCGCTTCGGGGAGTGGGCATGCGGTGGGCTCCGGGAGTAGGGGGAGGTATCGACGGGCTGCCGGCGACCACTGTAGCAGTCGGCTGAGGGACTGATCCACGACCTTTTCCAGCCGTTGGCTACTCCTTCCAGCGGGCGAGGAACTTCATCAGCGGCTGCTCGAGCTCGTGCGGCTCGACGCCGAACGCCGCGACGAAATCCCGCAGGCGCTCCTCCGGGCCGTCGGGGGAGAGGGGGGGCTTGGCCCCGATTACGTTGATGTACTCGACGAGCGCCCCTTTGCGGGTCTGGGCGAGGAACGCCGTCAGAGCCCAGGCCCGGGCGTAGGCGTCGATCGCTCCCTCCGACGCCCGGAACGGCTCATCGCCACGGACGATCTCGTCGAGGACTCCCGCTCGATAGCCGGCGAGGAAGGTGTCGAGCCGGGGCCGGTTGACCCCGCCGATCCGCTTCCAGCCCCGCCCCCCCGGATCGGGCGTCTCGAAGAAGGTGGCCACCCCCTCGCTGATCCACACCGGCACCGGCGCCAGCCGCCGGTGCATCTGGCAGTTGAAGGCCATCTGGTGGCTCGCCTCGTGGACGAGCGTCGAGACCAGCCCGGCCGCCTCGGGGCTGGCGAGGATCTCGAGCCCGGCGCGGGCCGCCGACGTCGCGGGGCGGCGGGCGAGTTGGTCGCTGCCGGTGAGATCGAAAGTCGTTACCCGGTTCGACATCAAGTTGTAATAGCCCACCACCCGGTCGGCGGCCGCACCGAGATCGCGGGCCGCGTGCGCCTCGTAGCGCTGGCGGTCGGAGAAGATCACGACGACCAGCGGCCGGCGCGGTGCCTCCACCTCGACTCCCGCCTTGCGCCAGTAATTCAGGAACGCATCGTGGAGCTTCTCGAAGAGGGCGCCGGACCACTGGGCATAGGCGCGCGACGTGTCGAAACAGATGACGTAGTGGCGCGTGACGAGGAGATCGAAGCCGGCGGGAAGCTCCGCGAGGATCCGATTTCCCTCCTCGCGCGGCGTCGAAGCGGTGGAGGGCGCGTCGACGGTGCGCCGCGAGTGGACTTCGTTTCCCTGGAGGAGCTCCAGGCGCTGGTCATCGAGCTCCAGGAGCATCGCACCGTCGGCCGCCTCGACGATGACCGTCCCCTCGAGAGCCCTCTCCCCCCCGTCGGCGCGGACGACCACCGCCACCCGCTCGGCCACGGCGGCGTCCTCCCCGGCCACCGGGGGCGCCGCGGCCACCCGGGCGAGGGCGCCCCCCGCCGCAGCCACGAGGCCGCAGCAAACCAACCGCAGGCTGACGGGAGCGATTTGGCGCATGGCGATTTCCGATCGTGGCGAGAGGGGAATCCCCCATCTCCTCCATGCGACCAGTTCGCGGGCCGGCGGGGAAGGCCAACCGGACTTCCCCTCCTGCCGCGCCCGTAAGCCCCCGCGCCCGGAGCGAAGTGGCCTTGGCGGCGCCCCCGTCGGGCCGCTACCGTCCCGCCCCGATCGCCGACCCTGCCGTTCCCAGGCCCGGCCCTTCCACCCCACTCCGAGTCCCATGGCCGCGACCATCCCCCGTCTGCCATCCGCCCCGCGGCACCGGGCTTCGACCGGGGCCGCTGCGTTGCTTGCCTGGCTCCTCGTGGCCCTGCTCGCCGCGCCGGGCTGCGCCGGCTGGCGCCCGTGGCGCAACCGCGACAAGGAAGCGCGGCTGGCAGAGAAGTACGGCCCGACGGCCAAGCAGCGGATCGAGTCGCTTCAGGAGCAGGCCAAGAAGGCGAAGGGGGGGAATGGTGGGGATCAGGTGACCTTCACCCGCGAGCTGATGCAAGAAGTGCTCGAGGAACACGACCCCCGCGTCCGCTGCGAGATCCTCCAGACGGCGGCCGATTTCGACACCCCGGCAGCGGTGGCGATCTGCAAAGGTGCCCTCCAAGACCCCGACGAGCGCGTGCGGACGACCGCCTGCGAGGTGTGGGGGGAACGGGGCGGCGCCGAGGCCGTCCAACTCCTCTCGCAACGATTCCAGACCGACGCGGAGCTCGACGTCCGCCTCCGCGCGCTGCGGATGCTCGGCAAGCTCGAGGACAAGGACGCGATTCCGGTCCTCGCCAGGGCACTGGAGGATCCCGATCCGGCGGTCCAGTACCGGGCCGTGGCGGCCCTCAAGCAGGTCAGCGGCCGCGATCTCGGCAACGACGTCAACGCCTGGCGGGCCTGGGCCGCCGACCCGGCCGCCAACCGCAACGACTGGTCGATCGCCGAACAGTTCCGCAAGCTGTTCTGATCGGGGACCCGGCGGGAGCTCCGTCGACCTTGCGGGCGGTCCGTCGCCCTCGTGCCGCGCGGCCTCCCGGCCCGGCCACCCCTCTTCGCTGACCGGCACGCTCGCCGGTCCCTTTCCCCGCCGCCCCGATCGGCTGCGCCGATCGCTCCTCGCGTGCCGGACAGTCAAACCGTGCGTTTGATTCCTGGGGGGCAAGCTGCCCGAACCCTCCCGCTGCGGAAGACGGGGTCAACGATCGCGCCATCGATCCGGCCGATAGCTCATGGCGATCGCTTGAAACTTCCCCACCCGTCTTGTGCCCCCCCCCACATGACCGCGCGTCACCCCGCATCAGCCCAGCCAGCCGCCCGCCGAACATCCTCTTGGGCCGACCGGCGGCTCCGTCTGCCCACGATCCTCGCCGGGTGCTGCGCGGCGATCGTGACCGGCGGCATCATCCTGCCGTCGTACGACTCGGCAACGGTCGCCGCGCCGACCGGCAAAGCCTCCTTGATGCGGAAGCGGATCCTCGATGCCTTCGGCGGCAAGCCGAAGCCGACCGAGCCGCAGGAGCTCATCGCAGCGCCGACGCCGCCGCACCCCGACGAGATCGAGCGGCTGGAGAAGTCTTCCCGCAAGCTTTCGGTGCCACCGGCCACGCAGCGTCTGGCGATGGCCCCCGCCAGCCTCCCCTCCTGGAATGACGTCAAGCACCTCGCCCAAAATGCAACCAGGAAGATCGTCTCCGGTCGCGACGAGGCGAATCTGGACAACACGCCGATCGCCGAGCCGGCCCCCGCCGCCGGCGAAGCGCAGGGAAGGACCGGAGTCGCCGAGGGGAACGCCCCGCGCCCCCCGGCCAGCCAGCGATTTAACCGCCTCAAGAGCCGGGTCGCGCAGACGCTCGCCGCCTACCAGCGACGTCCCCTCAACACCGCCGAGCACACGCCATGGGAGGTGATGCATGGCTTCATCGCCTTCGGCATCCCGTCGAAGGTCCGCGTCGGCGGCCCGTCTGGCGACCCGATCAACTCGATCGGCTGGATGAACTCCGGAGGGCGCTGCAAGGGACAGGTGATGCTCGCCACCGAGGACGAGCGACTCGTGGCGATGCGCGGCGTCGGCGTCCAGGGGCACCAGGCGCAGTACCTCGCAATCCTCGCCCAGTGCCGCGTGGCACTGAACTCGCCCATTCAGGTCGAAGGGACGGAATTCACCGTCGCCGAGCTCGTCGAGGAGGAGAAGCTCGCCTGCCTCTCCGGCACGGAACTGACCTTCGCGCTCATCGGTCTGGCCCATTACCTCCCCACCGACGCCGAATGGACAGCCCGCGACGGCCAGATCTGGACCCTCGAGCGAATCGTTTCGGAGGAGATCGAGCAGCCGATCCGCGGCGCCCCGTGCGGCGGCACCCATCGGCTCTTCGGGCTCTCCTATGCCTGCCAGCGGCGGCTCCGGGCCACCGGCACGCTCGACGGCCACTACGCCCGGGCAGACCACTTTGTCCGCGACTACCAGCGCTTCACCCTCACGAAGCTCCAAAACCCCGACGGCAGCTTCAGCACGGAGTGGTTTAAGTACCCGGCCGACCGCGAAGACGACGTTGACCGCAAGGTGCAGACCACCGGCCACATCCTCGAGTGGCTCCTCGGGTCGCTCGAACAGGACCAGCTCTACCAGTCGCGGGTCGTGTCGGCGGTCGAGTTCCTCTCGGCGGCGCTCCTCCGCGAGCCCTCGCGGGAATGGAAGCTCGGCCCCCTCGGCCACGCCCTCCATGCCCTGACGATCTACCAGGAACGGGTCTGGGGGAAAGTGCTCCCCGGCGGGATCGCCGCCTACAACGGCCCGATGAAGGCGGCCCCAGACGTGATGCGGACGGCTCTGCGGGGCGCTGCCGACCGCTCCGAGGTGCCCGATACCCTCCTCCGCTGATCCCCCTCTGTCGAAGGATTTCTTGAACCCTTCCGATCCGCTCCGTAGGCTCTTCCCCAGGCCCCGGCTATTTCAAGCGGGGCCGCCCCGCCCCTGATCGGTGACTTTTGAGCCCTCCTAGGGCCGGGCACCCCGGTCGGTCCGGCGACGAGGAACGGCCCCTTGAGCCCGGCTGATTTCCCACCGCAGCTCGAAAATCTCCTCGAGGCGGCGGTGCGCCTGTTCGGTTCTTCGACGGCCGACGCGATGCTCCTGCTGGTCGACCAGCGGCTCGACTGGGACCACGTCCGCTCGCTCGTCGGTTCCGGCCAGCCGCTCCTGGTCGCCGCCGATGAGAAGAACCACCTTGCCGGCTGCGAAGACTGGGGGCTGCGGCGCGTGCTCCTCGACGTCGCCGGGCTGCCGGTCCACGAACGGCTCGCCCAGGCGCTCCTCGAATGCGTCGCGGCAGAACTGATCGCCCCGGAGGCACAAGTCGTGGCGATTTACTCCGGCTTTGAGGCGGGGACAATCGACTCGGTGAGCGTTCTGCGGCTGGAAGAGCATCTCGGCCAACTCACCAGCCGCGACCTGCGAAACCTCGAGACGAAGGTGCCGCTGGAGACGCTCAAGCAGGTGGTCGACCTCGCCGTCGAGATTGGCCGCGAGGGGCGCGAGGGGAAACCGGTGGGGACGCTGTTCGTCGTCGGCGACACGCGAAAGGTGATGACGTCGAGCCACGCCACCGGCTTCGATCCGGTCCGCGGCTACTCCCGCGCCGAGCGCAAGCTCTCCGACCCGCGCGTCCGCGAGGGGCTCAAGGAGATCGCGCAACTCGACGGAGCCTTCGTCGTCGGCCCCGACGGCACCGTCGAGGCCGCGGCCCGCTACATCGACGCCTCCGCCGAGAACGTCTCCGTCGCCAAGGGGCTCGGTGCCCGCCACTGGGCCGCCGCTGCGATCACGCGCCGGACGCGGAGCGTCGCCATCGCCGTCAGCGAGACCAACGGCACCGTCCGTCTCTTCCAAAACGGCGAGGTCGTGCTGCGCATCGAGCCCTTCCGCCGCGCGATGAAGTGGAAGGATTTCGAATACGAGCCGCCGTCGGGCGACTGATCCCGGTTTCGTCGACGCATCCTCCCCTCACAGGCCGATGACCGTCCCCGCGGCCTGCCGGGTAAACTGCCTCCCGCCGTGGCGCCCGCGGGATTCCCCGCACGGCTGCCACCTGATGCCATCATCTTGCTCGGGGGGACTCATGTCGAACGGCCGTCTGCTCGGTCTGGTGTGGAGCGCGCTTGTCGGCGCGATGGTGTTCGGATCGCCCACCCTCGCGGACGAACTGAGGATTCTCGCCCCCCGGCCCCATGAAGTGATCCAGCGCGTCGGATTCCAGCCCGGTCAGGAGCCCGGGGGGAACTTCGCCTCGGGGCAGGCCGACGTGGCGATCAAAGTGGACGTCCCGGTGCCGATCGACCGCACCCCGGCAGAGGCTAGGGTCGTGCCAATCGAGGGGCCCCCGGCCGTCGCGGAACCCGTGTGGACGCGCGTCGATCTGGTCCCCGGGGCGAAGGCAGGCCTCCACGTCGGCAGGCTCCTCGTGCCGGCCCGCGGGTGGTTCCGTCTTGAAGTCAGGATCGTTCGGGCCGACGGGTCACCGCCGCTGACGGCGAGCGTCGAGCCGGTCGGCGTCGGCGAGGTGTTTTTGATCGCAGGGCAGTCGTATGCCACGAACACCAATGACGAGAAGCTCACCGTGGCCGATCCGCGACAGCGGGTGGCGGCCCGTGACTGGGCGACCGGCGCTTGGCGCGTGGCCAATGATCCACAGCCGGCCCCCGACGGGAGCGACGGTGGCTCGATCTGGCCGGCGGTGGGGGACGAGCTCGCCGAGCGTCTCGGCGTGCCGATCGGGTTTGCCAATGTCGCCTGGGGGGGCACGTCGTCGGCCCAGTGGCAGCCAGGGACGGAGCTCCATGAGCGCCTCGTTGCCACCGGAAAAAGCCTCGGCCGGTTCCGCGCCGTCCTCTGGCAGCAGGGGGAGTCGGATGTCATCAATCACACCTCCACCGACGACTACGTCGCGGCGCTGGAGAGGATCCGCGCGGGGGCGGTGCGGGCGTGGGGATTTGAGCCGGCGTGGCTGTGTGCCAAGTCGACGCACCATCCGACGGTCTACAACGACCCGGAAGGGGAGGGGAGGATCAGGGGAGCGGTTGACCGCCTCAGCCTGATGCCAGGATTCGGCCTCGGCCCCGATACCGACGCCCTCCAGGGGGATTCCCGCGGCGACGTGAACTCGCGCCGGCATTTTTCCGCGATCGGCCAGCGTCGTGCGGCCGCCCTCTGGGCCGGTGTACTTCTTGAGAGGCTTGCCACGATTCCCAAAGGAGTCGAGGCGGCGTCGTTTCTCCTTGCCGATCTCCATCTCCGCGAGCCCGCCTGGAAGAGCGACACCGTCTGGCGGGAGAGCAGCGTCCTCCGGGGGGCAAGTGCCACCGAGCCGGCCCGCGCTCGCCTCGCCTTCCCGGCCGAGTCGATCCTCGCGGTGACAACAGCCGACGGGGTGCGGTCGGTCGAGGCTGGCACGGCCTGGCAGCACGCGCCGGGAAGTCGAGAGATCGTCTTTCCGTTGCCGACGCCGGTGCCGCCGATTCTCGATGGCGACCGCTACCTCCCGGAGAACGCGGCACACGCCTACCGGCACCGCGTCGGCAACCCGCACGAATGGCTCCTCTACCGGCCCGGCCGCTGGTTCCACGACCGCGACGTCGAGATCAACTACATTCGGGCCCGCGGCGCGGCCGATGCCCCGGCGCTCGAGGTCGTTCATGGCAGCCTGCCGAAGACCCGGGCCCGGCTCGGGGCAGGGGAGCCGGTGCGGATCGGCGTCAGTGGCGACAGCATCTCGACCGGCCTCGACGCCTCGGAGACGACAGGCACCCCCCCCTTCCAGCCGGGCTGGGCGGAGCTTGTCGTGGCGCAGCTCCGCGTCAGCACGCCGTCGAAGGTGACCAATGTCAACCGGGCGGTGGCGGGCTGGAGCGTGGCCAATGGTGTCGCCGATATCGATGCGCTCCTGGAGTCGCAGCCAGACCTCGTCCTCGTGGCCTACGGAATGAACGACGTCGGCCGCCGCGATCCGGCCTGGTATCGCGACCAGACGGCGAGCCTCGTGGCGCGAGTCCAGGAAAAACGTCCGCAGGCCGAAATCATCCTCGTGGCGACGATGCTCGGCAACGACCAGTGGATCCACACGCCGCGCGAGATGTTCAACCGCTACCGCGACGAGCTGAAATCGCTCGTCGGCCCGGGGGTGGCGCTGGTCGACATGACGGCGGTGTGGGAGGAGCAGCTGCGATCCAAGGAGATGTTCGATCTGACCGGCAACGGTTTAAACCACCCCAACGACTTCGGCCACCGGCTCTATGCTCAAGGCGTCTTGGCCTTGATCATGGACTGATCATGGACTGATCATGGACTGAGATGAGCCCTGGATTGATCTTGGAGGGATTCCGATGCGACGAACCTGCCTGTCCGTTGCCGTCCTGATCGCCGCGATCGTGCCGGCATTTGCCCGGGCCAACGAGTGGCCCGGATTTCTCGGGAGCCGCCGTGACGGGATCTCCCAGGAGACAGGGCTGATCGATGCGATCCCGGCCGATGGCCCGAGGGCGATCTGGCGCGTGCCGGGGGGCGTCGGGATGTCGGCCGTCGCCGTCGCCGACGGCCTCGCCATCACCACCTGGAACGATGCCCGCCAGCAGTGGCTTGTGGCCCTCGATGCCGCCACCGGCAAGGAAGCCTGGAAAACCCCGCTCGGCCCGGCCTATGAAAACGGTCAGGGGAACGGCCCCCGCGCCACGCCGACGATCGCTGATGAGCGGGTCTTCGCCTTCTCCGGCGAAGGGATTCTCGTCGCCGTGAGCCGCATCGATGGAGCGATCCTCTGGCAGGTCGACGCCGTCGCAGAAGCAAAAACAAAGCCCTCCGACTACGGGATGGCGTCGTCGCCGCTGGTCGTCGCCGAGCAGGTGATCGTCCACGTCGGCGGTGAGAGTGGCGCGATCGCGGCCTTTTCAATTGCCGATGGCAAGCCCGCCTGGAAGGCCTCCGCCGGGAGCGCCGGCTATTCGTCGCCGACGGTGCTCGAGATCGATGGGATGGAGACCATCGTCAGTGTCACCGGCACCGAGGTCGTCGGGCTCCGCCCGGGGTCGGGGAAGGCGCTGTGGCGATTCCCGTTTGAGACCGACTTCGGCTGCAACACGGCGACGCCGATCGTCGTCGACGGAGGGGTGTTTGTCTCGGCGGGGGAGAACCACGGCTCGGTGCTCATCGATCTCGGCCGCGATGGTGATCGATATGCCCCGCGGGCGCGGTGGGAGTCGCTCGGCCCCAAGAGCCTGATGCGCAACGAATGGCAAACGTCGATCGTTGTCGGCGATCACCTCTACGGCTTCGACAACGTCGGGGCGGCGGGGCCGGTCACGCATCTGGTCTGCCTCGAGGCGAAAACAGGCCGGGAAGTGTGGCGGAAGACCCGCTTCGGCAAGGGGAACATGGTGTGGGCCGACGGGAAACTGTGGATCACGACGTTTGAAGGGGAGCTCGTTCTCGCCCGCGCGACACCGGCGGGCTATGAAGAGCTCGGCCGCGCGGAGCTTCTCGGCCGGTCGCGGCAATCGCTCACGATCGCCGGCGGCCGGGGCTATCTCCGCGACGACCGCGAAGTGCTCTGCATCGGCCTCGAGTGACCAAAGCAGACCGGTGGCGGCGACTCGATCTCCTCATCCTGTCCCCCGCGCCAGCCCGGCAAAAACGTTCTCTCCGCCGGGAAGATCGCGGGCCCGGACTGCCTCGCGGAGGTCGGCGGCCGTCGTCGTGCGGGTCTCTCCAGCGCTGAACAGCGCAAGCGTGTCGCTGGCTCCGGCGCGCGCCGAATCGTGGAGGCAGCGGGCATTGCGATGGAGAACCTTGAGGACGGGGAGAGCACGGCGGTCGGACGACAGCTCCCGCGACATCTGCAGCGCAGGGCCTGCGGAGCGATCACTCGACGTTGCTCGGCCACGGCTTACAACGGCCGGGAAGCCGTGGGAGGGGGCCTGCACCGGCCGCGACGGAGCATTTTGGGGGTTGGCCATTCGGGAAATCCCAGTGTAGTCTGCTCACGGGGATTTCAGGGCCACTCCATCGATCGGGGGATCCATGTCACGACGCTCCACGACCCGGCGCCGATTTCTCGGGACTGCCGCCACCGCCACCGGGGCCGCCATGGCCGCCCCCTACGTGATCACCTCCAAGGCGCTCGGCAACGCCACGACCCCTCCGGCCAGCGATCGGATCGTGATCGGGGGGATCGGCATCGGCAACATGGGCTCCGGCGACCAAGGGGCATTTCTCGGCCGCAGCGACGTGCAGTATGTGGCGGTGTGCGACGTGCGGCGGAATTGGCGCGACGATGGCAAGGGGCGCGTGGACGGCAAATACGGCAACAAGGACTGTGCCGCCTACGTTGATTTCCGCGAGTTGCTCGCCCGCGATGACATCGATGCGGTCCACATCGCCACCCCCGACCATTGGCACGCGATCATGACGATTGCTGCCTGCCGGGCCGGCAAGGATGTTTATCTCCAGAAGCCCGAAACCCTCACGCTCCGTGAAGGGCCGCTGATGATCGCGGCTGCCAGACGCTACGGCCGGGTTGTTTCCGGCGGCAGCCAACGGGTGCTCGAAGACTACCGCGACATCGTCAATCCCTCCTGGTCGGGCGAGATCGGCACGCTCAAAGCAGTCGACATCTCCGTCGGCGGGCCGTCGATGCCCTGCTATCTCCCCGCTGTGGCCACGCCGCCAGACATCGACTGGGATCTGTGGCTCGGGCCTGCCCCCTGGGAGCCTTACAACCCCGGGCGCTGCGACGGCAATTTCGGAACCGGCGGCGGCAGCTGGCGATCGTACCTCGACTATTCCGGCGGTAGCCTCACCGACTGGGGGGCCCATCACTTCGGCGGCGCGATCTTCGCCGCCGACCTCCGCGAGTTGCAGCCTGCCTCGGTGGCCTTCCACCCCGCCAGCGGCGGCGCCGGTCCGTACGTCTCACTCACCTATCCCAACGGTGTCGCGGTCCATCACAACCGGCCGCAGCCGTTGCGCCCCGAGAGACCCTCGGTCGCCCATGGGGGCGATATCCAGGTGCATGCCGACGGAACGCCTCGCGAGGGGAAGCCCGTCCCTGTCTACAAGGGCGAGGGGGGGATTTATGGCGACTTCATCGACTGCGTGAAGACCCGGGCAAAGCCGTTCCGCGACATCGAACTGGCAGTCAATACCATGACCGGACCACACATGATCGCCATCGCCTACCGTCTGGAGCGGTCTTTGACATGGGACCGCAGCGCCCAGCGATTCACCGGTGACGACGAGGCCAATCGGCTCCTCGACCGCGCTCGCCGGGAACCCTGGATTCTCTAAAGCTGGATTCTCTGAAGACAGCGACCGTATCGGCTTCCAATTCCTCGCTCCGATCATTCCCCATACCGCGGGTGCCACTCATGGCCTTCGACCTCAACTCTCTCGATGCCCCCTTCATTGCCCTCGCGGGCTTCGATTGGGGCGCTGACGCCGATTTCTTCAAGTCCATCGACGCCGCCGCCGTGGCCGCCCATGGCGATGCCTCCCTGCGTGGCGAACTCGAGAAACGATTCGGGGCGCTGCTGGCTGGCAGCACGAGCCGGGCCACGAAGGAATATGTCTGCCGGAAGCTGGCGATGATCGGCACTGCGGTGTCGGTGCCGGCCCTTGCCGCCCTGCTGACCGACGCCGACAACTCGCACATGGCCCGCTTTGCCCTGGAGCGGATCGATCTCCCCGAGGCCGCCGCCGCCCTGCGGAAGGCGCTGGGAGTGGTCGAGGGCAGCCTCAAGATCGGCATGATTTCCTCGCTCGCCTCCCGTGGCGACCTTCAGAGTGTGGCGGCGATCTCCAACCTACTCGGGGGCGACGCGACGATTGCGGCGGCCGCAGCGGCGGCGCTGGGAACCTTATCGACCCCGGAAGCCGCCGCGGCGCTCGCCGCCGCCAAGCCTGCCGGAGACATGGCCGCGGCCGTCGTCGACGCCCGGCTGGCGTGCGCCGAGGCCTTTCTGGCCAAGGGAGATCGGAAAGCCGCCAAGGCGATCTATTCTTCGATCAGCGCCTCCATCGGCGACGCACCGAAGACGCATCGAGAGCGAGCCGTGCGGGTCGCGGCGAAACGTGGCTTGCTGGCCGCTGCGGAATAGGCAGGCCCTTGTTCAGCCAGCCGGTCGCCACTCCCCCCGTGAAAGGTGCCCATGCGCCGTGTCCTCGCCGTGGTTTGCCTTGTCATCCTGCTCGCCTTCGCGCCGCCGTCGCTGCTGGCTGCAGAGGCTGGCGAGCCCCCATCGCGCGACGTCCTCGACAGCGTCATCGAACTGATTCGTTCCGGTGATGCCGACCTGCTGCCGGTGGCCCTGGAGAAGGTGCGGGGCGGACTGAAAGGGGAGGATTTCACGCGCGAACTCGCCGAGGTGGTGCTGCCTGGGCTGGAGCGAAGCCAGGACCAGGCAGCGCTCCTCGCGGCGCTCGCTGATCGCGGTGACAAGGCTGCCCTCCCGGCCATCATGGCCATGGCGCAGGGGCCGGCCGAGGCCGTCGTCCGGGCGGCGGCGATCCGCGGCGTGGCGGCACTGGGTGGATCCGACGAGGTTCCTTTTTTGGAGTCGCTGCTTTCGGGTGAGGCTGGCACCGTCGACGCAGCCCGCGGGGCGCTGGTGGCCATCCGCTCCGACATCGTGTCACCGCGATTGGCGATCGCACTTGGCGACGAGGCCCGCTCTGGTCCGCAGCGACTGGCGATCGTGGGCATCCTCTCCGAGCGGCGGGAGACCTCGGCGCTGCCGGCCTTGGTGGCCGCCGCCGTCGACGCTGACGCCGACGTCCGTAATGCGGCCATGAGGTCGCTGGGGGCGATGGGGGGGCCTGAGCAGATCCCCGGCATGGTGGCCGGGTTGCTGGCAGCGCGGACCGATGCCGAGCGCAGCGACGCCGACCGGGCGATCGTGCAGGTCTGTAAGGAACACCGCAGCAAGAACCTCGCTGCTGCAGCGCTTCTCGATCGCTTCAAGGCCGCCGATCCCGCCGCTCGGGAGGTGCTGCTGCCGACGCTCGCCCGCGTCGGCGGGCCGGCGGTGCTCGAGATTGTCGACGGCCTGATCGCCAGCCCCGACGCCGCGGATCGGAAGCTCGGCCTGGTGGCGCTGGCCCGCTGGCCCGATGCCACGGTGAAGGACAGGCTCCTGCACCTCGTCGCACAAGCCTCCACCGAGGAGGAGCGGGAGATGCTTCTTGGTGGCCTGATCCGCATCGCCCCGTTGCCCAACAACTCGCTCGACCCCGCCGGGAAACTGGCGCTGGTCGAGCAGACGATGTCCCTCTGCCGACGGGATCAGGACCGAGGGCGATTGCTCGAGAGGGCCAGTGCCATCCGCACCGTGGAAACCCTCCGATACGTTCTCCCTTACGTGAACCAGCCCACTCTTGCCGAATCGGCCTGCCAGAGCATCGTCGAATTGGCGCACCAGCGCAAGCTCCGCGATGGCAACAAGGACGAGTTCATGGCGGCCCTCGACAAGGTGCTCGCCACGACGAAGAACGCAGAGATTGCCGATCGTGCGCAGCGCTACAAGCTCGGAAAGACCTGGGAACGCAAGAAGCAGTAGGGGCCGGGGCACGGACAGCATTCGCCCGACCGCGGCACACGCCAGCGACGTCAGCCCAACGGCGACATAAGTTGTGAGGGGCCTAGGCACCATGCTACGTTTCAACAAGAGAGGACTTGGGATCTATGATCGACTTCGACCGCACGCTTTCGGAGCTCACCGCCCTGCCTGTCGCCGACCGGTTGCGGGTCGTGGAATCCCTCTGGAACAGCATCCCCGTGGAAACGCCGCTGCCGATCAGCCCCGAGCAGCGGGAGGAGATCCGGCGGCGGATCGCCGCCTACGAGCGGGCGCCCGACAACACGCTCACGTGGGGCGAAGTCCTCGACAGGCTGCGTGACCGGGGATGAGCTCGTCGGTGCGTTTTCTTCCGGAAGTTGTCGATGACCTCGACTCGGCGAGGCGGTGGTACGACGAGCGGTCTGAGGGCCTCGGGAAGGCATTCCTCGGAGCCTGTTCCGATGCTCTCCGTCGGATCGAGCAGAATCCCGACTGGGTTGCCGCAGACGCCGACCATATCCGCTCCCTCCGTCTCCACCGATTTCCCTACGTGATCCACTACCGGCTCGACGGGGCCAAGATCGTGGTGGTGGCGATCATGTTCGGTGGCCGAGATCCGTCCGCCTGGCAGGAGAGGGACTGATTGGCCGGTCGCCGCCGGCAACGTCGGACAAGGCGGCGGCGCATGGGCATCGGCGGCGGCAGAACAGGGGGGTCCGTCACCTTCGCTACGCCACGATCTCCGTGATCACGCGGCCGTAGACGTCGGTGAGGCGGTCGTCGCGCCCCTGGTGGAAATAGGTGAGCCGGGTGTGGTCGAGGCCCAACAGCGCCAGGATCGTGGCGTGGATGTCGTGGACGTGGACCCGGTTCTCCACCGCCGCGAAGCCGAGCTCATCGGTGGCGCCGTAGATCGTGCCCCCTTTGACGCCGCCGCCGGCCATCCACATCGAGAAGCCGTAGGGATTGTGGTTGCGCCCCGGCTTCCCTTCTCCCTCGCTGAACGGCATCCGCCCGAACTCTCCCCCCCAGACAACGAGCGTCGAGTCGAGGAGGCCGCGCTGCTCGAGATCCGTCAGCAGCGCCGCAATCGGCTGGTCGGTCTCGCCGGCATGCCGGCCGTGGTTTTTTTCGACACTCTCGTGGGCGTCCCACGTCTCCTCGAGATGGCCGCCGCCGGAGTAGAGCTGCACGAAGCGTACGCCGCGCTCAACGAGGCGCCTGGCAATCAGGCAGTTGCGACCAAACTCCGCCGTCGGCTCCTGATTGACACCGTAGGCGTCGAGCGTTGCCGCCGTCTCCGCGCCGAGATCGACCGCTGCCGGCGCCTCCGCCTGCATCCGGTAGGCGAGCTCGTAGCTGGCCGCGCGGGCAGCGAGCTCCGTGCCGCCGGGACGGCTTCTCATGTGCTCGTCGTTGAGGGCGGCAAGGAGATCGAGCTGCTGGCGCTGGCCGGCGCGGCCGAGGTCGGCCGGCACGGCGAGATCGAGGATCGGATTGCCGACGGGGCGGAAGAGCGTCCCCTGAAAACTCGCCGGCATGAAGCCGCTCGACCAGTTCGGTTGCCCGCCGATCGGCCCGCCCCGTTTGTCGAGGAGGACGACATAGCCCGGCATGTCCTGGTTTTCCGTGCCGAGGCCATAGACCACCCAGCTCCCCAGCGACGGCCGGCCGATGAGCGGCTTGCCGGTGTTCATCTGCACCAGCGCCGAGCCGTGGGCATGGGTGTCGGTGTGGCAGGAGCGGATCACCGCCATCTTGTCGGCATGCTCGCGCAATTTCGGGAAGAAGTCGGAGATCGGGATCCCGCTTTGCCCACAGGCCTTGAACGGCCGGCAGGCCGGGGTGAGCTTGCCCATCGCCCGGCCGCCGGAATTGATGAACTTCATCTCCGCGGGGATCGTCTGGCCGGCATATTTCTCGAGCGTCGGCTTCGGGTCGAAGGTATCGACGTGGCTCGGGGCGCCGTTCATGAGCAGGAAGATGACGCTCTTAACCGGCACGGCCTGATGCGCGGGCCTGGGAGCGAGCGGATTGGCCAGCGGCGTCGCTCCCGCGGCATGGCGGGCAAAAAAACCATCCCGCTCCAGAAGCGCCGACAGCGCGAGCCCGGCGAATCCGGCCCCCATCTCCCAGATCGCCTCACGGCGCGAGAGGCCGCAGGGGAAGGCGGGGCTGAGGAGAGGTCGGTGGAATGGCATCGGGAGGCGCCCTCGGAAAAGCCGATCAGTCGATCGAGAGAAACTCATTGGTGTTGAAGAGCACCTGACACAGCGACGCCCAGGCGAGCCGCTCGCGGGCCGGGTCCCCTGCTATCTGCGTCGTCACATGGGTCAGGGCCGCTTTCTTTTCCATAGCCGTCGGCAACCGGCCGAGAACACGCCGCCAGGCATCGTCGACACGGGGCCCGGCCTCGGTGGCCGCCGCGAGGACCCGCCCCGCGCTCGCATCGGCTTCCCCGCGCACCCAGCCGTTGTTGAGCAGCGAGAGCGCCTGGAGGGCCACGATCGTCACGTCGCGTTTCCCGGTCGGCACCGTCGTGTCGCACTGGTCGAAGGTCGTCATCAGCGGCACGATCAGGCCGCGCTTCGTAAACATGTAGAGGCTGCGGCGCCGGCACTCCTCCGGCGGCGAGGGTTGATAGGCTCCCCCCTTCATCGACAGCCCCTCGAGCGCTTCGGCGTCGATCGGCGCCTTGAAGCTCGGGCCGCCGAGGCGGGGATCGAGGTCGCCCGACACGGCGAGGATCGCGTCGCGGAGGCTCTCAGCATCGAGCCGGCGCCGGTCGGCCCGCCACAGGAGCGTGTTGCCCGGGTCGAGATCGGCGCTTCGCACCTCGTCGGGATAGACCGAGGCCTGCCGGTAGGTAGCGCTGGTCACGATCAGTCGATGGAGCGATTTCAGCTTCCAGCCCCCGGCGACAAGATCGGCCGCGAGCCAATCGAGCAGTTCGCGGTACTCCGGTCGCGGGCCATTGAAGCCGACGTTGTCGGGGTTTTTGCACAGCCCTTGGCCGAAGTGGTGCTGCCAGAGTCGGTTGACGATCACGCGCGGTGTGAGCGGGTTCTGGGGATCGGTGATCCAGCGGGCCAGGTGGGTGCGGCGGAGCGTGGTGCGGGAATCGGCCGACGGGGGGGGGAAATCACCGGCTAGGGCCGCCACGAAAGACGGCGCCCCCGCCTTCACTTCGGCCAGCGGCCGATGGCGATCACCCTTTTTCAGAGCGTGAATCGGCGCGGCCTCCGGACCGAGGTCGGTCCAGCCGAGGACGTCGAAGCCGATCTGCTCGGCCGACGGCCCGCCGAGGGCCTTGGCCCGGCCATTGTGAACCGGCCCGGGCCAGAAGGCGGCGGCGAGCCGGTAGTAATCAGCCTGCGTGATCGAGTCGAACTTGTGATCATGGCAGCGGGCGCACTTCACCGTCAGCCCGAGGAAGGCCGTGCTCGTGACATGGACGAGGTCTTCGAGCCGGTCGTATTGATAATCCTCGGCGTCGTTCGGCTCGTCGTCCCAGGTGCCGAGGCGCAGAAAGCCGGTGGCGATCGCCGTCGCTTCGGTGCGATCGGGGAGCTCGTCGCCGGCCAGCTGCTCGAGGACAAAGCGGTCGAAGGGCATGTCGTCGTTGAAGGCCTTCACGACCCAATCGCGGTAGCGCCAGGCATGGGGCTTCTCGGCATCGCGTTCGTAGCCACTGGTTTCAGCGAAGCGGGCGACATCGAGCCAGTGCCGCGCCTGCCGCTCGCCGAAGTGGGGGGAGGCGAGGAGTCGATCGACCTGTTTTTCATAGGCGTCCGGCGCGGAGTCGGCGGCGAAGGCATCGAGCTCGTCAGCCGTCGGCGGCAAGCCGACAAGATCAAAGGCCAGCCGGCGGAGGAGCACACGCCTGTCGGCCGCAGGGGCCGGGGCGATCCCTTCGCGGGCGAGCCGGTCGCGGACGAAGGCATCGATGGGGTGGCTGACGCCCGCCATGGTCGGCGGTGGCCCGGCGCGGAGCGGCTCGAACGCCCACCAGTCGCGGCCGCCACGCGCGTCGGTCGTCCGTTCGAACCGATCGAGGATCCTTTCCTCCGGCCAGACGGCGCCCGCGGCGATCCATTCCTGGAGGCCATCGATCTCGGCCGCGGTGAGCTTTTGGTCGACGCCGTTTTTCGGCGGGGGCATCTCGCCGGCGATCACGCGGGCGAGGACGGGGCTGGCGGCGGGATTCCCCGGCATGATGACCGCCCCGGAGTCGCCGCCGGCCAGCAGGCCCTCGGCCCGGGAGAGATCGAGCCCCCCCGAGGGATCGCTCGCCCCGTGGCACTCCAGACAGCGCCGCAGGAGCACATCACCGGCCCCAGTTTCAAAGTCGGCGGCGGGAATGGCAGCCGGGATGACAACGCCCCACCCGAGGATCGTGGCCAGCGTCGCGGCGATCCTCTTCCAATCCACGTTCCAAGACCCGCGGGAACGGATCGCCCCAGCGGCCGGTCGGATCGTCGGTGCCAGGCAGTCTCTCCCCATGGAGTTGGATCATACCAAGCGACAGGGCTGGCGGGTGCCCCGACGGCGGTCCTTCAGTCCCCGCCGCCACCGCCGCAGCCGCCGCAGCCGCCACCACCGCAGCCACCACCACCTGCGTCTCCACCACCTCCGTCTCCACCACCTCCACATCCGCTGTCACCAACGCCTCCTCCACATCCGCTGCCGCACCCGCCACCATCCCCCTGGGCCGCGCTCGAACGCC
>SIAG01000017.1 GCA_009691925.1 Planctomycetaceae bacterium | reverse complement strand
GCTCCTGCATCCAAGCGGCGACGATCGAGAGATCGATGAGGTTGCGGAGCTGGCCGTAGACCGGGTTGCGGGCGGCGATCTCGGGATATTTCCGCGTGAACGTTTCGGTGAACGTCTTGCTCGCCCGATCGGGTCGGTCGGCCGACATCCGCTGGCCGTTGGGGAGCACGACCTCATCGGCACCGACGAGCTTCACCCCCCGGCCGACAAGCTCGATGCCGAGGTCTTCGTCAGTCGCCCGCACGCACTGGTAGTCGGGGGTGAAGAACCAGCGCTGGAGGGCGTTGGTGGCGACGCCGGAATTGGCGTTGAGATCGACCCACGATTTCATGTTCCGGGCCGGCACGCGCTCCAGGCCAATTCCGATGAGCTTCATCCGGTAGTCGGCCTCGACCATCACCTGGGCGAAGTGCGTCGTGGGGCTGACACCGTCGACGCGGACATCCTGCGGCCCGAGGGCCTGCGTCATCCCCATCACGAGCTCTTCGGGACTGGCCTTGGGGTTGATCCGGCCGACGCTCTTGATGAACGCCTGAAGCTGGGCGAGCCCCTCCTGACGGGGATCGATCGAGCAGCCGATGGTGGCGCTGGTCGGCTCGCCCGGCTCGAAGACCCGGATCGCGGCGACGAGATCCTCGAGGAGCACCGTCGGGCTGCCCGACTCGATCCCCACCACGCGCCCGGTGGCGTCGGTGATCCAGCCCTCGGCCGGGCCGGCGATGACGACTTCACCCGGCTGCCCATCTTCGGAGGGATAGACGAACACATACTGCACGCGCGTCAGGCCGGCGAGCCGGACAACATCGTCGGCGATATCACGCCCCTCGGCGGCAGCGCGGGCGACCTCGGCCTCAAGTCGCGACAGCGCCACCTTGCGGAACGAGGAACGCTTGCGAATGTCGCCGGGCAACTCGGCGTAGGCGGCCACACGCCGCTGGCGGGAGAGCCCCGCATCGGAGACGAAGCGCGTTCGGAGCACCCCTTGGGCGTCGATCACGACACCAGCCGCGCCCGCGGCGCTGCCCAGTCCACCACCACCACCCTGGCCACCACCACCCTGGCCACCGCCACCCTGGCCGCCGCCACCCATGCCGCCACCACCTTGTCCGCCACCCCCCATGCCACCGCCGCCCTGACCACCACCCATGCCACCGCCGCCACCACCCATGCCACCCTGGGCATGGGCGAATCCGGCGGGCGCGACTGCCACGGCGAGAGCCACGATCGCCGTCGTCAACAGCGAGGCGAAGCGGTGGACGAGGGTCATCCGGTCAGCGAGGGGCTTGGACATGGTCGTACCCGGCGAAGGAGGAACGGTCTGCCGACGTTTGATTCCCGCAGGGCTCCGCAGACCGGAACCTGTCCGCAGGGTACGCCCCGGCGAAGCTGACGGCAATCAAACGACCGGCGTGTAGGGAGCCTCCGCGTCGGCGGACTCGCCCCCAGTATCTCTTCTCTCTTCGGCCCGGAGACGACAACGGCTTTGAGGGGCTTGGGGGGAATGGCGGGCGATTCGCCGGTTTTCCCCCCCCGCCCTGCACCGGGGAGCGGTTGTGCCGGTTGTCGGGGAAGTTCTCTCCCGCCTGCTGCCGGCTCACCCCGTCCGGGCCGGGGAGCGCCCTCCGGAGAACCGGCGCCCATCCCCCCGGCCGTTGTCGTCGCGGCTGCGGCTGCCCGCGGTGCGGGGGATCGAAATCCCCGCCCGGATCATGCCGGTGCCGAGGAGCCCCGAAACCTCGGCCTGGAACTGGGGCGTCCAGGCGACGGCGTGGCGGTCGGCCTCGAGGTGGACACGGCGGCCGTCGATCAGATCGAGGACGAGCCGCAGCGGCACGCTCCCCGGATGGCGCCGCAAAATCTCCGCCAGCCGGTCGAGTGTGGCAGCGTCGTGGCCGGGCTCGGCGAAACGCAGCGTGACATGCTTCACCGGCTTTTGCCAGGCGTCGGCGAGGGGGACGATCTCGTTGACGATTAAGTTCGTTTCCTCGCTCCCCGCCCGCCGGTCGATCGAACCGACGACCAGGATCACCGCGTCGGCCTGGATCGCCTCGCCGCAGCGGGCATAGTCCTCGGGCCAGCAAATCGAGCGGACGATGCCGTCCATGTCTTCGAGATCGAACATCCCGTAGCGAGTGTGGGTCGAGCCGGGCCGCGGCTGCTTGGTGTTGGAGAGCTTGATCGCGGCCACCATCCCGCCGATCACCACCTCTCCCTTGGGGGGCACCGCGGCGAGGTCGGCCGTGCCGTGGGTGCAGATCGCGCCGAGGAGATCGGCAACCTCCGCCAGCGGATGGCTGTGGACGTAATAGCCGAGCACCTCCTTTTCATATGACCGCGTCTCCTTGTCAGAAAGTGGCGGCACCTCCGGCAGCCCCGGCGGCGGGGCGGTGGGGGTGGCAACGGCCGGCACTTCGTCGAAGGCATCGAAGAGGTTCTTCTGGCCGCTCTTGCGATCGGCCGCGCGCGAAGCGCCAGACGCAAGCGCCTTCTCGATACCCGCCAGCAGCGCGGCGCGCTTGGCCCCCATCGATCGATCGGGCACAAGCGAGTCGAGGGCCCCGGCCTTGGCGAGGCTCTCGACGGCGGTCTTGTTGACGACGCTCGAGTCGAGCCGTCCGCAGAAGTCGTCGAGATCGCGGTAGGGGCCGGCCTTCGTCCGCTCGGCGTCGATCGCGGTGGAGGCCTGGCCGCCGCAGCCCTTGATCGCCGAGAGCCCGAAGAGGATCCGCCCCGACGCCACCGTGAAGTCGGCAGTGGAATGATTCACGTCGGGGGGGGCGACCTCGATCGCCATCCGCCGGCAGTCCTCGATGTGCTCGACCAGCGCGTCTTTCTTCTTGAAATTGCGGCCGGTGATGTCACCGGAGAGGAGCGCCGCCATGAACTCCACCGCATGGTGCGTCTTGAGGTAGGCCGTCTGCCAGGCCAGCAGCGCGTAGGCTGTAGAATGGCTCTTGTTGAAGCCGTAGCCGGCAAACTTCTCGATCAGGCCGAACAGCGCCTGCCCCTCGGCCAGAGCCAGCCCCTTCGCCTTGGCCCCGGCGACGAATTGCTCGCGGAAGGCGGCGATGGTCTCGAGCTTCTTCTTGCTGATCGCCTTGATGCAGGTGTAGGCGCTGGAGAGATCGATCCCCCCGAGGCGCTCCAGGATCCGCATCACCTGCTCCTGGTAGACCATCACGCCGTGCGTTTCCTCGAGCACCTCCTTCATCACCGGATGGGCATACTCGGCCGGCTTGCGGCCATGCTTGACGGCGACGTAGTCGTCGACCATACCTCCCTCGAGCGGCCCGGGGCGGTAGAGGGCGTTGACGGCAACGATGTCGCGGAAGTGATCGGGCTTCATCCGCTGGAGGAGATCGCGGATGCCGCCGCTCTCGAGCTGGAAGATTCCCTTCGTCTCCCCCCGACACAACAGATCGAACGTCGGCTGGTCATCGAGCGGGAAGGCGAGCGGATCGGGGCGATGGCCGGTCGTCTCGGCGATGATGTCGATCGTCTTGGCGACGACGGTCAGGTAGCGGAGGCCGAGGAAGTCCATCTTCATCAGGCCAACGCGCTCGACATCCCCCATCGCCCACTGCGTGATCACTTCCTCCTTCCCTGTCACCCGCTGGAGCGGGACATACTCGACGAGCGGTCGGTCGGCGATCACCACCGCCGCGGCATGGGTGCCGACAT
Source organism: Planctomycetaceae bacterium (assembly GCA_009691925.1). GTDB lineage: Bacteria > Planctomycetota > Planctomycetia > Pirellulales > UBA1268 > QWOP01. The sequence continues at coordinate 18,058 of SIAG01000017.1, read as the reverse complement.
TGCGGGCCAGCCCCTCGATCCGGCTGGCGAGATCGACGAGCTCCCGGACCTCGCCGTCAGACTCACACGCCGCGGCGAGCTGGCTCCCCGGCGCCGAGGCCTCCTCGATCGAAATCCCGAGCTGGTCGGGGACGAGGGCGACGATCGAGTCGACCCGCGGAATCGCCAGCCCCATCGCCCGGCCGACGTCGCGGATCGCGGCCCGCGCGGCGAGCGTGCCGAAGGTGCCGATCTGGGCGACATTCGCGGCCCCGTACCGCCGCTTCACATACTCGATGACCTCGCCGCGGCGCTCCTTGCAGAAGTCGATGTCGATATCGGGCGCCTCCTTGCGGTTGACGTCGAGGAAGCGCTCGAAGAGGAGGTCGTATTCGAGCGGGCAGACATGGGAGAGATAGAGCGCGTAGGCGACCAGCGCCCCGACGCCCGAGCCTCTGGCCGCCGCCGGGATGCCGAGCTCGCGCGACTCGCGGACGAAATCCCAGACGATGAGGAAGTAGCTGGAGAATCCGAGGGTGTCGATGACGCCGAGCTCGCGGTCGAGCCGTTCCATGACCTGCGGGCTGAGGATCGGCCGGTCGTCCTCGCCGTCGACCCAGCGCTTCGCCAGCCCAGCGTAGCGGTCATGGAGCCCTTCGAGACAGAGGCGGCGCAGCTCCTCGGAGGCGGTCAGCCCGCCCGGCACGTCGAAGCCGGGGAAGTGCCGCTGGCCGAGCTCGAGCTCGATCGCCACGCTGTCGGCGATCTCCTGGCTGCGGGCCACGGCCGCCTGAGTCACCTCCCCCGCCACCCCCCCGAACGCGTTGTGCATCTCCTCGGGGCTCTTCAGATAGAACTCCGTCGATTCCATCTTCATCCGCGTCGGGTCGTTGCGGAACCGGCCAGTGTTGACGCACAGGAGGATGTCCTGGGCGACGGCGTCCTCGCGGTTGACGTAGTGGCAGTCGCAGGTGGCCACCGGCGGGATCCCCAGCTCGCGCGAGATCTCGAGCGCCGCGAGCGTCACCTGCCGCTGCATCTCCAGGCCGTTGTCCTGAATCTCGAGGAAATACCGGTCGCCAAACAGCTTGTGGAACCAGCCGGCCACCTCGCGCCCCTTGGCCAACTGCTCCGGCTGGTCGGCCCCGACGCCGATGAGCGAACGGCTGAACTCCCCCGACAGGCACCCCGACAGGCAGACGAGCCCACCGGAATGGGCCTCTAAGAGCTCGCGGTCGATCCGCGGCTTGAAGTAGAAGCCCTCCAGAAAGGCCTTGGTCGCCAGCTGGAGGAGGTTGGCATAGCCCTCGCGGTCCTTGGCTAGGAGCGTGAGGTGGTAGCTCGATTCCTTCTGGCTGCCGGCCTCCTTGTGGAAGCGGCTCCCGGGGGCGATGTAGGCCTCGTAACCGATGATCGGATTGATGCCGGCCGACTTCGCAGCGGTATAGAACTCGAGGGCCCCGTGGAGATTGCCGTGGTCGGTGATCGCCAGGGCATTCATCCCCAGCTCCTTCGTGCGGTCGACCAGCCGTTCGATCGAACTGGCCCCGTCGAGAAGGCTGTAGTGGCTGTGGCAGTGGAGATGGACGAAGGAGCGGGCGGACATCCGTGGCCTCGCAGAAAGGGACGTTGAGGGCCGGCGATCGGAGGGGGGACGGCGGCCCCGGGGATCGGGACCGGCAGACGCCGGGAAGGGGGATTGTACCGCGCCGGAAATCCCCTCTCGCACCGCCCGGAAACGGCTGTCACGCCCCCCGCCGGGCCGAGCAGCGGCGTTCAGCGATCGCGCGGCTCCGCGATCGAGCGCAGCATCGCGGCGAGCTTTCCCTGGAGATCGAGGATCCCCTGCCAGTGGGCAAAGTCGATCTCGACCCGTTCGGCTCCGGGGCGCATCACCGCCCCCTCGGCCGCCTCGCGGAGCACCGCCAGAACGTGATCGAACAACTCGACGAACTCGGCCGACTGGGCCGGGCTCATCCGCTCCGGCAGGGAGGGAAGCTGGCCGGGGAGGATCGGCACGGGGAAGTCGGAGAGGTCGGACTGACCGTCGGGGCGCGGCGCGGCGATCTTCCGCAGGCGCTGCCCGAGCTCGCGGGCACGCCCCTCCTCGCCGGCGGGGAGACGGGCCGCGATCTCGGCGATCCGCCGATCGATGTCGGTCTGCGAGCCGACCAGGATCAACGAGCGCCCCAGCGCGATCATGTCGCCGTCGCGAACGATCCGCACCTGGATGTCCTCGCCGTTGACCTTCGTGCCGTTGGTGCTCTCGAGATCGGTGAGGACGACCTTGTCGTTGTCCTCCTGGAACTTGAGGTGGTAGCGGCTAATCCGTTCGTCGTTGAGCTGGATCGTGTTGCCCTCCTCGCGGCCGATCGTGACCGGCGTGGCGAGGCGTTCGAACACCTTGCCACGGTCGGCGCCGTGCAGGACTCGGAGGGTGACATACGCCATCGGCACTCATCCGGGCGGCCAGCGCGCGGGCGGCTCTTCCTGAGTGCCAGCGGCGCTTCCCCAAAGATTATCTGCGCGGGGCCGGCAAAGCCCGAAAAAGCCCCGACCGCCCCCCCCACTTCCCTGCCCCGGCCACGCTACGACCCTCCCGATCGACGCCACGCCCCTCGGGGAAGGGAATCGCGGAGACCGCACCGGTCGCCCGTCGCTCTCCGCCGGCGCCGGGCGCCGACCGGCGTCACCCGCGCCGGACCGTTTTGGTCCCCGGCTCCCGCGCTTCCCGTGCCAGCCAGTCGAGCATCTCCGCGAGCCCTTCGCGGGTCGATTGGGGATGGACAAACCCCTCCGCCACGAGTCGATCGGCAGGAAAGTCGCTCGCCAGCGCCAAGCCCGCCAGCCACGCGCTCGACAGCGGTAGCCGGCGGCCGATCAAGCGCCCGAGCCCATCGGCGAATTGGGCCGCGAGCCGGGCAAGGGCCGGGGGGATGCTGCGGGGCGGGGGGGCGCCGGTGATCTCCGCGATCATGCCCGCCAAACCGGCCACCGAGGTCGTGGCGGGATCGGAAACTTCAAACACGGTACACCCGGCCCCCGGGGCATCGAGGGCGAAGGCGATCGCCGCGGCGAGGTTTCGGCGCGAGAGGACCGATCGGGGGGTCGTGCCCGGCCCGACGAACGCGGGCCGCCCGGCAATCACCCGGCGGGCGAGCGCGGCGAAGTTCGTGCCGGGGCCAGGACCGTAGACCGGCGCGGGGCGGAGGATCATCCCCCGCCGACCCGCATCGGCCTCCACCCAGCTGCGGACCTCCGCCTCGGCACGGGCCTTCGACCCGCCGTAGGTGGCACCCGTCTCGAGCCGGCGCTCGGAGGGAGAGCCCGAGGAGCCCGGCGCGATGGCGCTGATCGAACTGACGAATACGAAGCGGCGGACACCATGCTCCGCCCCCCACTCAAGCCAAGCGCGAGTGCCGCCCACGTTGACCCGGTCACAGGCGTCCGGATCGGCGGGCGTTAGCGCCGGCACCCTCTGCTCGACCTCGAGGTGGATGATCGCCGCGGGGCGCGGATGTGGCGCCGCGGCCAGTATCTCCCCGCGCGTTCGTCCCTGCCAGCCGGGCGGAAGCGGAAGATCGGTCGGCGGGTGCCGGCTGGTGGCCGTGCCAACATGGCCGGCGGCGGCGAGCACCGGAAGGAGGCCCCGGCCGACGAACCCCCGCGCTCCGGTGACGACGCACTCCATGCCGTCACCCGGCCAACGACTCGAGCCAGTGGGCGAACCGGGGGTAGGTCTGTTCCCGATCGAAGGCGTCTTCGGCGAGGCGGCGAGCGCCCTGACGCAGCTCGAGCAAGAGGCGACGATCGGCGGCGAGGGTCGTGAGAACATCCGCCAAAGACTGCGGATCACCAGCGACATAGGGGAGACCGGCTCGGTGAGCGTCGATGAGGTCGGCGAGCTCGCCCGGCAGGGCGTTGACCAGCGCCAGCCCCGCCGCCGCGTAGTCGCAGGCCTTGTAGGGCACCGCCACGAGCGACTCCGGCTTCACTGCCACCAGACCGACGTCGCATTCCGACAGAAGCTTGGCGTAGGCACCGCGCGGCAGGAGTCCGTGGACCACCACCCGCGACGGTCGGGGGATCGTCGCCGCATCGGCCTTGAGTTTCGACTCGAGCTTCCCCGTACCGGCGACATGGATGTCGACGGCCGTGCCCGCGGCGGAGAGCCTGCGGGCCGCGGAGAAGACGGTGTCGAGATCCTGCCCCTGCTCGAGGCTCCCGGCATAGACGCAGGCCAACGGCCGCGGGTCGACGCCGGTCGAAGGCACCTCGAGCGGATCGGGGCGCGGCGGCTCGGGATACTCGGCGAGATAGGCGCCAAGGTGGCAGACATAGGGGGGCCGTTCACGCGCGACCGCCGGCAGATCGCGGAGGGCGGCCTCGGCATAGGCGCGGGTGGCGGATGAGATCCCGTCGGCCGATTCCAGGAGCACCCGGCGGCGGCGCAGCATCCCCCCGAGGAGGAGCGGGGCCAGCATGCGACGGAGCCACTCCGGCCCGGGAAGGAGGCGCTCGAACGTCTCCGGCCAGAGATCCATGAGATCGACGACGAGAACGGCATCGAGGCGGCGGGCGAGCCGGGCGGCCGCCTCCGGCCCCTCCAGGGGCGGCAGGCTGGCGAGCACGATGTCGGGTCGCTCGAGCTTTCCAGAGGCGACCGCCGCGGTCGCCTCGCGCTCGAGGTTCCGGCCGAAGTCGCGGTGGCTGCGGAGCCGCGACAGCGAGACGTTGCCGCGGTACGGCTTGACGGGGACCATCCGGATCCCGAAGCCCTCCTCCTCTTCGACGAGCCTCGGCACGGGGCGGCGCGGCGCCTTCCGCCGGTGACTCCAGTCGGCGGTCCACCAGGTGACATCATGCCCGCGCCCAGCGAGCACCCGGCAAAGCGTCCAGAAACGGAGCGGAGGCAGCCCCTCGCCGGGGACGTCGTCGAACGGGTTCACGACCCAGATCGACAACGGGTGGGAAGAGGGATCGAATCGACTCATGGGAGGGAGCTTAGCAGATGCGCCACCGCAGCGAGAGCCGGCTGTGTGGCGCGGCCGCACGAACCGGAGGAAACCGTGAAAATCGGGCTGCCTCGCTCACGTCCAGTCGCCGAGGCCCTCGACGGCGGCAGCCGAGCCGTCCCGGAGCCAGCCATCGAGCTGGGAGACATCCTTGAGCTGCTGGCCCCGGAACCGGGGGACGACGAAATAGCGCGTCGAGACCTCGGGGAGGGCGGTCATGTCGCCCCACAGTTTCTCGAACTGGGCCACCGGGAAGACATCCTCCTGACCGTGCCCCCAGCGTTTCTTGACGTCTTTGAGAGTCACGTAGGTCGGCATCCGGGATGCCACCGCGCGGATCGCCGCCGCAACCCGGGCCGTGGCCCCCCCATCGCCGTCAGCCGCGGCGATCACGTCGCCGCGATCAATCCCGAACACCCCGAGGAGCGCGTCGAGGTCGATCCAGATCGTGGCGGAATTGTAGAACCGCAACCGGAACTCATCCTCCTCCCGGGGCATCGCCAGCCCCTCGACGAGTCGCGGCCGGCCGTTGACCCGTGAGAGGCCGCCGCCGCGGTCCTCGATCTGCCGCGGAATCACCTCGACCCCGAGCGTCGCTCCCCCGGCGATGTGACGGCCGAGGATCGCCGGGTCGAGATCGGTGCCGACGGTGTCGATATTGTGGATCATCAGCCAAGCCAGCCGCGGCTGAACGCGGAGGAGTCGGGCGAGGACCCCGTTGCGGAGCATGTTGGGAAACTCGTACCAGTGCCCGACCGGGTGGAGGCATTGGGCCAGCGCGTTGTCGGTGTAGTCGCTCCCCTCCCCGACACGCTCGGCCCAGGCCACGAGCGCGGCTTGGACGCTGTCGCGCATCTTCTCTCGCTGCTCGTCGAGCACCTGCCGCGCCGACTCTTTCCAGGCAAACCGCAGATCGCGGACCATCGGCACCAACCGCAGCCCCACGGCCCTGCCCGGAGAAAGGATCACCGGCAGCCCGGCAGCCTCGAGCTGTCGGTGCGTCAGATGGCTGGTCGTGACGACATGCGGAACGGTGACCCCGGCAAGCCGCGAGACGCGCCGCGTCTTGGCGACATGGACATCGAGGAAAGTCCGCCACCCACCGGCGAGCCGGCAGAAGGGATGGAGGGCCTTGACCACCCCCGCACCCTGCGTCCAGCGGCTGCCGATCCCCGCCGAGAGCGTGATGACTGCGGCCTCGCCCCGGGCGATCGCCCCGAGCCCTACCTCCCGGTCGGCGGAGGCCGCGGTCTGCCCCGATCCACCGACCCACTCCACATCGCCATCATCGACATCGTCGATCGACGTCGAGGGGGGGAGCCGGTTCTGCGCCAGCCCGATCCGACCGCCCCGAAGATCGGACCGGATCTGTTCGTGCTCGACGTCATCAAAGCCCAACGACTCCAGCGCCCCCCGCAGATCCCGCGCCGTGGTCCGGGCCGTGTCGCCGGCAGGGAAGAGCCGATCGAAGAGGGTGTGCACCATGCCGGCGAGCTCGGGGCGGGAGCGGCAGGCGGAGCCGAAGAAATCGAGCTCGCTGCGGCGCGATTCGGTCAGCTCCGGGCGCGACGTGCGAAGGAGCCCGGGCACGACGCGGGCGTAGTACGGGGAGGGCATGAGGGCATCGGCGCCCTCATGGAGCTGGCACCAGGTGCCGCGGGGGTTGACGGTGAAGTCGTAGACGACCGGCTCCATGGCGAACGGGAGGCCATGCTCGAAGCGCCGCTTCGTCGCCGCCATGATGCCGGCGAGCGCCTCCTGCCCCTCGAGGCGGGCCGATGGATCGAAGATGAACCCCATCCCCCCGCCCGACATGCCACCGAGCATCCAGAAGCCCCAGAAGCGATCGCCGAAGCGGGCCCGGACGGCATCGATCAGCGCTTCGGTGTAGGCGTTGCTCGACCAGGGGATGATGGTGCGGAGCGGGCCGGTGAAATTGCGCGTCGTGGCCGCGGCGATCCGCCGCGCGTCCCCGGCGGTGAGGCCGGCGATGATCTCGTCGAGCACCTCCCCAGCCTCGATCCGGGCCTGCCACTCCGCCGCGCAGCGGAGAAGGTATTTCTCGGTCACCATCTCGAGGATCGGACCGACGTTCTGGGCCATGCCGCCATGGACGAGGACGAGCGATTCCTGGAGATCGACTCCCAGCGGCACCGGATCGTGCCGGGGGAGGAGACGCCCGCGGCTGACGCCGAACTCCGGATCACCCTCGGCGGCGACGACCCCGCGGATGAGCTTTGCAGCCGGCCACACCCCGCCGGAATCCTGCCACCCGCCACCACTCCCGCCGAGCCATTCGCCGAGGATCGCCCGGGCCGCGACGAGACGACGCTCCGTCTCGTCGAGCCCGCCGATGAGGGAGCGGGCCTGCCCGGTGGCCCGCATGCAGACACTGATGAGGGCGGCGAGGAGATTAGTCGAGACGGCCAGGCGCGATCCCTTCGGAATCCCGTTGACCGAACTGACCAGCTCCAGGCCGTGGCCCGGGCCGACGACGGCGGCAAGGACGTCGGACAGCGACTCCCCCGATCCCTCGATCCCCGGCGGCACGATCCCCGCGGCGATGATCGCCGCCTTCAGCAACCCGAGGTGGTCACGACCGAAATCGAAGACCTCGCCCAGATCGGTGATGTCGGCCGTGGCGTCGAGGTCGATGCTCGTCAGCCGGAGCAACGGCTCGTCGATGACCCGGAAGAACACCTCCACCGGCGGTCGGGCCCCGGCATCGCGCCCGTGGACGCCCAAATCGACCGACACATTGAGCACCCGCGCCGCCTCGGGGCAATCCATCCCGAGGAAGAAGATGTCGCTCCAGCCGGTATGCGACAGATCCATCCGGACCGGCGTCGATTCCTGGAGGAGCGGGAAGGGGGTCGTGGCCCCGGGCGCTCCGCGGCGGAGCAACTCCGGGCGGATGCGGAGCGGGTGATCGTCGGGATGCCCGACCCGGAACATCCACTGGTTGCCGCGGATCGAACGCACCGACTGCCGCACCTGATTGGCCAACGTCTGCAGCCCCAGTTCGCGGTAGGCGCTCGCCAAGGCGCTCGACAGGGCGGCAGACGGCCCGTCGGCCTGCTGGCGTGCGAGGAGAACGTCGATCGCCTCCTCGAAACGTCGAGCGAGGAGATGGTGGACGGCTGCGGCGGGGATCAGCCCCACCGTCGCGGCCGACTCGCCGAGGGCCGCGGGGAGCAGGTAGCGGTGGATGGCGGCGAGAAAGAACAGCGCCCGAACGCGGCGGTAAAGATTGGGACACTCGCGCCGGAAGGCATCGAGGGCCGCCGCCTCGGCAAGCAGGCCCGCCGGGCCCGCGCCCCGGCACACCTCGTCGATCGAGCGATCGCGCGAATCCGCGTCGGCCGCGGTGATGATTTCGACGAGCCTGCTCATGGCACCTGCGGTTGCCGGGCGAGGAGTTCGACGATCTGTGCCAGCACATGGGAACGGTCGCGCCCGGAGAGGGCCAGGGCCATCTGGGCGGTGAGCAGGCCATAGGGGAGACCGAGGTCGTAGCGGGCGCCCTGCACCTGATGGGCCAGATAGCGCTCCTGGCGAGCCAGTCGCGACAGCGCCCCGGAGAGGTTACGGCGCCCCGACTCGTCAGCCGATTCGAGCAGGTCGAAGACCGCCGGCGTGAGCACGTGCATCCCGAAAAAGCAGAGATAATGGCCGGCCCTTAGCCCCGGCACGACCAACTCCTGCTCGGCCTGCGTCGGTGTCGGCTTCTCGAGCACCGTCTCGATCTCGTAGAGCCGGTTGGCATGGGCCACACGGCGCCCACCGACGGCGCCGAACCAGGGGAGCATGCTCTCCCGCGTCGGCTGCACCGCCGACACGGCACAATTCTCACGCCGCGCCGTCTCGACCAGCTGTTCGGCACAGCGTGCCGGGACATCGCTGACGTAGAGATGATCGCCGACGAAGTGGAGGAACGGCTCGTCGCCGACGAAGCCCCGGGCACAGAGGACCGCGGCTCCGTAGCCATTGGGCTCTAGCTGGGGGATCATCTCGAGGCGACCGGGGCGGCGGTCGATGGCGGCCAGAAACGCCGACTCGTCCCCCGGCCTGACGACGACAGCGATCTCGTCGGCCCCCGCCGCCAAGGCCTCGTCGACGATGATGCCCAGCGCCGAACGGACCACGCCATCCCGGTCGACGAGCCGCTGGAGCGGATGCTCCTGGGGGGGTTTCCCGGCGGCGGTGATCACGGCGCGGCGGAGATTCATGGCGGCTCCGTGGGAATAGCGGGAGGGCCGGGAAAGAATCGCTCCCGAGGGACGAAAATGCAACCCGCCACCACCGGAACGAGGGAAGGAAGGCTTACGCCCGACGCGACGAGCCGCCGGCGGCGTCGCCCACGCCGTACAGCCGCGTCAGGTGTCGACGGGCGATCGCCTCCCAAGCGTAGTCGGCCCGAACCCACGCCCGACCGCGGCGCCCCATCGCCTCGAGGTCTGCTTCCGGCAGCGCCGTGGCGCTCGCCAAGCCCGCCGCGATCCCGGCGACGGTCGGCGCTACACTCCATCCGCAGCCGCGCTCCTCCACTTCCCCCCAGGGGGCCGCGGTCGTGACGACCGTCGGGACACCGCAGGCCAGCGCCTCCCCGACGGTGAGCGCGAAGGCCTCGGAGCGGGAGGGGAGGAGGAACAGATCGAGCCCGGCATAGTGCTCCCCGAGGCGGCTCATCGGCACCGCGCCACCGATCTCGACCTCGGCGCTGAGGCCGAGGCGATCGGCGAGTTGGCGGAGCGCCGCGGTCATCTCCGCCGGTCCAGGACCATCGATCGTCAGCCGCCAGCCCGCGGGCCGGGCCAGCTTCCAGGCGTGGAGCAGGACATCGAGATTCTTGATCGGGAGGATCCGGCCGAGGTAACCGGCCCGCCGCGGCTCTCCGGGAGCACGCCCGCGCGGCGCGTCGGCGGGCGGGACGATCCCCAGCGGCACGAGCACCGGCCGGCATCCGGGAAGGAGCGCGGCGAGCTCCTCTCCCTCCAGCGGCGAGGTCACATGGAGGGCGTCGGCGGACACGAGCATTCGCCGCAGGCAGCCCTCCCAGACGGCCCGCTTCCGCCACCGGCTCTTCCGCAGCGCCTCGTGGCGCAGCATCCCGTGGGGGGAGACGACGAGCCTTGCACCGACCTCCACCGCCGCCAAGCCCGCGGCGAGGACCGGCGCCACCCACACGCCATGGAGATGGACCACGAGCGGACGCCCCTCCGCCCGGGCCGAGGCGGCGGTCTCGCGGACGACCGCCCCGATCCTCCGGGCGGCTTGCCACTGGCCGCCGGGATGCCACGGCGCCGAGACCGCATTGACGGCCACGCCGCTGCGTTGCTCGGCGCCCCGGACCACCGCCGCGATCGGACCGGCGTGCTGGCCGGTGATTCCGACCGGCACACCGATCGCCACCAGCGCCTCGGCCAACTGGCCGACACAGACAGGGACACCCCCGTCATCGTCGAGCGTGCTCGACACGAGGAGCACGCGCGGGCGGTCATCGGCCGATCTTCGTTGCGGCGGAATCATGCCTCGGTGCTCCTGACGATGGGCGCTGCACGAACGGGATCGCCCCGACGCCGACGAGGCCTGGAAGCCAGCGCCGTTGTCCATGTCGCTGGTCGGCGTACCGCCCGGTCGATCCGCTGGCCGGTGGGGCGGGGATGACATAAACTGCGGCGATGAACATCACGTATTGTTGGACGGAACCATCAGGATACCTCGCCGCCTGCCTCAATGAGCTCGCCCGTCGACCAGGGGTGAATGTCTCCCTCATCCATTGGGCCCCGTCGCCGATCGCCCCGTTCGATCTCTCGATCTTCCGCGAGGTCACCCCCCGGGTTCTCTCCGAGGCGCAACGGCACGACACCGCCGTCGTCAGGGATGTCGTCGCCGCCTCGAAGCCCGACGTCGTCGTGTTCGCGGGATGGGCCCACCGCCCCTACGTGAGCCTGCTCGACGAACCGAGGCTCCGCGGCGCCAGGTTTGTCATGACCGCCGACACGGCGCTGCGGTTCACCTGGCGTCAGCGGCTGGCGCCGCTGCGGATCGGGGGGCTTTTGACGCGGGTCGATGCCCTCAATGTGCCGGGGGAACGGGGCTACCAGGTGATGCGGTACTGGGGCGTGCCCGGCCGAAAGATCACCCGGCTCCTCTACGCGATCGACTACAACGGCTTCTGGGCGGCGGGAGAGCCGCGATTCGCCGACGCCACCTGGCCGAAGCGGTTCCTCTTCGTCGGGCGCTACGTGCCCGCCAAGGCGATCGACACGCTCGTCGAGGCGTATCGCGCCTACCGAAAAAGCGTCGCTGACCCATGGCCGCTGACGACCTGCGGCTCCGGGCCGCTCGAATCGCTCCTTGGAGGGGTCGAAGGGATCGAGAACCGTGGCTTCCTCCAGCCGGCGGACCTCGGCCACGAGTTCCGCAGGGCGGGGGTGTTCATTCTTCCCAGCCGGGTCGAGCCGTGGGGGCAGGTGATCGTCGAGGCCGCCGCGTCGGGGCTCCCCGTGATCTGCAGCCAGGATTGCGGAGCCGGTGTCGAGCTTGTCCGGGATTACCATACCGGGTTCATCATCCCCACCGATGACGTCGAGGCGGGCCGGCGGGCCCTGGTGAAGATGCACCACGCCCATCCCGACTTGGCAACGATGGGGAGGGAGATCCGTCACGCCGCCGCGGCTTACTCGGCCGAGCGCTGGGCCGACAACCAGCTGGGGCTGTGCGCGCGGCTCCTCAACCGGCCCGACTGATCCCGGCGCCGCTCGATCCCAGCCGATCCGGGAGCCGCTCACCTCGCCCCGTCGACGGAGCCGATCAGCAGGGGGCTCCCCGCGGAGGCCGGACCGGTGAACCGCAAGCGGGCGGGAGGGGGCGGCAACGCCGGCGCCAGTGGGGGGGCAAAGACCGGAGACAAAGGGGCGCCCAACGGACTCCGCCTCGCCAAGCCCACCTGCCGAGCGCGGAGGTGTTTCTTCCAGGCCCCGCCGGCCGGTTCGGTGGCGGCCCAGGCCACCAAGAGGATGCTCAACAGACCGGCTCCTCCGGGCGAGAGGAATACCGCCTCGGCGATGTTCGTCAGCATCACCGCCGCGAACACGGAGATTGGGAGGATGCCACCACGCGTGGCACAGAGGGCGAGCGTGCCGATCCACAGATAGACGAGAAACCCAAGCGGAATCCCCAATTCCTCGAGGATCATGATCGGGAGAACGCCCTTCTCGACCGTGGCCATGAGCGGGAGGCCGAGGATCGCATCGCGCACGATGTTTGATCGGAGCTGCGGTGTCGAGCCGATACCGAATCCGATCCCGGTGAGAGGGTAACGGTCGATGTTCGATTTCATCACGTCGATCAGCCCCTGCCGCGACGACAGCCCCTGCTCGACGAGCGAGACGTCCTCCTGCTCGCCGTACTTGAGGAGAAACTGCTTGGCACCGCTGCCCAACTGTTGTCCGGCGACGACGCAGAGCACGAGGAACAGCACGGCAGCGGCCCCTAGGCGTGCCACCACGAGCCGCGGATTCTCGCCGCGCAGGTAGAGCACGCCGCTGACCATCTGCAGGATGAATGCGATAGCCACGGCGCCGACATACGACAGCAGGGCGATGCGGGCCCCCGACCAATAGAGCTCCAGAAGGCTCATCCCGAGGAGGCCGATCCTCCACCACCGCAGCGGGCGGATCGTGAGACACTGGATGGTAAGGATTGCCGCCACGAGGGCGGCGGTGCCCCCCATGACCTGGGAATGGTAGTAGACGCCGGCGAAAAATCCGCTTTCACCCATCAGGCCGCGCCCCGTGAGCTTCATCAGGAAGCTGAAGAGGATTCCGAGCAAGAGACCGCCGAAGATCGTCTGGATCGCGATGTGGCGGTCGGCCGGCGTCATCCAGGACCATCCGCACACCGCCGTCACGAAGACGATGGTGAAGGTTAGCGATTTCAGCAGCGAGACGTCGGTGATCAGGCTGAAAATCATCGAGTGAGCGACGACCAAGAACAGTACCGGAAGCGTCACCTTCAGAACGCTCGTCGCCTTCGTCGTCGACGATCGGCTCGGTCCGTAGAGCAACACCGAAAACGCACACACAAAGAACACGAGGAACCGGAACTGTGCACCGAGGAGAGGTGGTCCGCAGAAGCTATGGCTGGTCATGTTGATCTGCCAGCAGAGGAACAGGCTGACGATCGCCTGACGGCGGCCAGTCAGGGCCCAGGCGCAAATCAACAGATAGGCCAGAGCCGACGTCGGGGCCGACGCCACGCGGAGCACCACGGCCAACAACGGCACGAGCACCAGCCCGATCTGCCGGAAGCGGAAGGCTCCTCCGTCGGCCTGCGCGGGGATCCTGGGGAGGAAATCCCCCCAGCCAGGATCGAAAGCTGGCGCGGAGGCTGCATGGACCTGGGAAGACATGGCGGGAATCATGGCGGGAGGGAATCACCTTTCAGTGATCGGATGACCCAAGAACCGTGAGCCTGTCGAGGAACGCGCGGACGCCGGCCGCGGGATCGTGCCTTTTGGCCACCGCATGGACACGGCACCGGAGCTCCCGCTCAATCTTACCGGCCGAGAGGCACCGTTGCAGCGCCTCAGCGAGCGGTCGAAAGCGACCGGCCGGTACGACCATGCCAGCCACGGGATTATCGAGCATATCGGCCGCCCCGCAGCCGTCGCTGCACACGACCGGCGTCCCGGCGATCAGGGCCTCATTGACCACCATGCCCCAGCCGTCGTGTCGGCTCGGCACGACACAGCAGTCGCTGGCCGCGATGGCACGACGGACCGTCCCGTTGGCCATGGGGGGATGGAAGCCGACGCGTGCCTGCGGCAACCGCCCTGCCGCCCGCCGCAGTTCGTGCTCGAGCGGCCCGCTCCCGTAAAAATCGCACCGCCATGGCAACCCGTCGAGGTCGGCCAGGGCGGCCATGAGCAGGTCGAGCCCCTTGCGCCGGATCATCTGTCCGACGGCGATGAACCGGAAATCCCCGCCGGCGGTCTCCTCCGCAGGCGGCCACGGGACATCGGGCACGTCGAGATAATAGCCGAAGCGCCCGATCTTCCGCCGCGGGATGCCGATCGATTCGAAGAATCGCCGGCCGACCCCCCCCATCGCCAGCACGAAGTCGATCCGTTGCCCCCAACGACCGACGAGCCAGCGGCCGCGGGCCCGCTTCAGCCCCCCGGTCCACGGCCCCTGCTCCGGGGCCTCCGAGAGGATCGCCAGACGAGCCGCCGACGGAGTCAGTTGGCGGAACGCCCGCCAGACGATGCGGTGCGAGAAGAAGCCGGAGAAGACGTGGAGCGAATCGGTCCCGCGATGTGCGACGAGCGTGCCGAAGCCCTCCGCCGACGACACGTCAACCACCCGCACGCGCTCGTGGGGGGCGTGACGCCACCCCTGATCGACACGGCAGGCCGGAAGCGCGGATTCGACAGCGAGGATCACCTCTCCCGGCACGGCCGCAGCGAGCGCTTCGAGAAAGTCATGCTGGTGCGGACTCTCGATCGGCTGCCAGAAGACGATTCGCTGGAGTCCTTCGAGCCCGCCGCGGTTCACCTCCGCACGACCTCCGCGAGCGTCCCCGAACCGACGACCCGCCCCCTGTCGAGGCGGTACACGACGTCACACTGCTCTACCGTCGACAACCGATGGGCAATGATCACCAAGGTCTTGGCACCTTGAAGGGCGTTGACCGCGGCCATGACTTCGCTCTCGGTGGCGGTGTCGAGGGCGCTGGTCGCCTCGTCGAGGACGAGCACGGCCGGATCGTGATAAAGAGCGCGGGCGATCCCGATCCGTTGCCGCTGCCCACCCGAGAGTCGCACCCCCCGCTCCCCCACGACGGTCGACAGTCCGTCAGAGAGCGAAGCGACGAAATCATCCAGACGAGCGGCCCGGATGGCCCGTTTAAGCGCCTGCTCGTCGATCTCTTCCGGAGGCACGCCGAAGGCGACATTCTCACGCAACGACTCGTCACAGAGGTAGATATTCTGCGGGACGTACCCCACCATGTCCTGCCAGCCGCGGAGATTGTCGCGGATGTCGACACCGTCGACCGTTATCCTCCCCCCTTTCGGCTCGAGGAGCCCAAGAAGCAGGTCGACTGCGGTGCTCTTGCCGGCACCACTGCCACCGATGATTCCGACCGCCGCGCCGTAGGGGATGGACATCGACACTCCGTCGAGAGCCGGGGCAGACGTGTTTGGAAATCGGAACGTAACCCCTTCGATGGCGATCGATCGTCGAAACTCCATCTTCCGTGAGGCTTCCGGAGGCAAAGTGAACAGCTTCAGATCATCCTGAATGGATTTCAGCCCAGACGCACCGAAGCGGAAGTTCTGGGCGGCCAGGGCGAGCCGGTTGACCGACGGAAGGAGCCTGAAAGCGGCCGTCGCGAACAGCCCGAGACTACCAACCATGTCGCGACTGTCCCGTCCTTGCCAGAGCATCGTCCCGGCCAGCGCGCAGAGGATTGATACGGCGACGAGTTCGAGCCACATCCGCGGAATCTGCCCCATCACGATCTGGCGGACCGAGAGGTTGGCCGAAATACGGGCGTGCCGGTCATATTGGTTGACGAAGTATTCCTCGCGTCCCCGGATCTTCACATCCTTTGCTCCCCCCAGTCCCTGCTGAGTATGCCGGACGATGACTGCCGCCAATTTGAACCGCATCTCACCCCAGCGCTGCATCCGCTTTCCCGTGATCCAAGCGAGCAGTTGCATCGCGACCAGGAGGGAGCCGCCAGCGACAAGGGTGCTGAGCGGCTCAATGTACGCAAGCATTCCCACCACCCCCACGAGCACGAGGCAGTCGCTGACCGACGTAAGCATGGTCGAGCAAAGCGAGGAGAAGCTGTTCACCTCGGTCATCATCCGCATCAAATCAGCCGAGTTGCGTCCGAGGTGGAACGACCACGGCTGGTGAAGGTAGATCGAGAACAGCTTCCTCGCGAGGCTTGTCTGGAGGTTGGTGACGAACCTCGACTGCCAATAGACTGAGAAGGCAAGAAAACACGTTTTGAACAGATAGATGACGAACAGCGCGAAAAATGCACCGAAGATCAACTGCTGTTTCGTCGGGTTGCCCAGTCGGGCGAGGATCGCGGTGGCCACGGGGGAGGGAGTCGAGTCATCGAGCGTCATCGCCGCCAAGGCCGGAATCATCAGACCGACACCGAGCATCTCGAGGACCATGCTCACGAACATCAACCCCAGCAGGCAGAGCGAGGCGACCTTTTGCCTAGCGCTCAAGATCGACCAGACAGCGGACACCATCTTGAGGACGTTCATGGCGACACGCTCTCCACGGACATCCCAGCGGCGGCATCAGCACCGAAGGCACGAGCCAATCTCTCCAGGCAAGCTTCCCAGGTGAACCCGGCGGCGCGCTGCCGCCCCCGTTGAACCCAGGAACGACGCAGCACCGGATCGGCACGCAGCGCTGCCACCGCCGCCACCACCTCCTCCGGCCGGTTCTCATCGACATACCATGCCCCGTCACCGGCCGTCTCCGGCACCGCCGTCAGCCGGCAGGCTAGCACCGGCAAGGCCGCGGCCATCGCCTCGAGGGCAACGATCCCGAAGGATTCGACGTTGGGGAGATAAAGAAGCGCCAAATACTGGGGCATCATCGCGGCGAGTTCCGCGGGGGGACGAAAACCGAGACGTCGGATGGTGGGACGGCGCTGACACGCCGCGAGGCTGCGGGGGTCGTCCATGGTACCGACAACGTCGATCGCCAGCCCAGGAATCCGTTCGGCAAGGGCATCGGCACTGGCAAAAACGCGATCGGCACCGTCCCAGCCGTTGAGCCCACCGACGACGAGAAGACGGTTGATATCATAACAGACGCCAAGCCCCGCTGCGATCGCCGCGTCTCCGGCGCTGAAAAACGCCTCGTCGACACCATTCCCCACGACCATCGACCGCTCGGGGCGAAGGCCGAAGGAGTCGATGAGGAAGCGCTCGAGATAGGGTGACACCGGGAGCACGAGGTCGGCAAAACGGCAGATTCGCCTGAAAAACCAGGCCATCCTCGCCCGCTCGAAGCGGGCCGTTGCGGAGTGATAGCCGGGAAAGCTCGGCTCGAAGTACGTGCTACCGTGGACCGTGACGGCGGTCCGCGCATGCCGAGCGGGCGCCCACAGCTCCTGCGGCGACCAGACCCAGTCGACGCCCGGGCAGAAGCGATCGATCGGCGGGACGTCGCTGACGGCCCACAGCAGCCTCCCAAACCGGTTTGAGAAGGGGATCGGATCGACCGGAAGCCCATGGACGCTGCTCGCCTGCGGTAGATCCCCACCGACAAGTTGGTTTCGTGGCGCCACGACGGAAACATCGAATCCGGGGCGCGTTGCCAGGCCGCGCACCATTCGCGCGATGTGCTTGTCGACCCCGGTGGGCAGCCGGGTCGTGTAGCGGACATCGACATGGGCGGCGACGCGGAGTGGCACCAGGCGGCTCCTAACCTGTCAGGAAAGGAGCGGCCCTTGCCGCCCCGGCACACCGTAGACGAGCGTGTCGGCGGGAACGTCGGCCAGCGCGCACGAGTTGGCGCTGACCTTGCTCCGATCGCCGACCTGCCGCCCAGGGCCGACCGAGGCGTGAAGACCGAGGAACACGTCCGCACCGACCCGGGCGAACCCACCGAGTGTGGCATACGGGGCGAGCACGCCGTAATCGCCGACCGCCGCATCATGCGCCACCGAAGCGTGGTAATTGAGGAGCACACATCGACCGAGCACGGCTTCAGCGCTGACGATGCCATGCGGGCAGACGATCGCCCCCTCCCCGATGACCGCCGAGGGCGCGACGACGGCCGTGGGGTGGACGAGCGTTAAGAATCGGCCCCCGAGCGCGGCGAGAGTCTCGGCCAATCGCCTCCGGACCCCGGGTATGCCAATCCCCAGCAGGAGGCCGTCGCCGGGCATCGGCTGATAGGAGGCCGGATCGCCGACGACCGGGCCGTGGGCTCCACCGCGCGACGCATCCGCATCGAGAAAACCGGAGAACACAGCCCCTTCCCCCGGCCAGGCATCGCGGATCCAGCAGCGGACCT